>CAXQNQ010000203.1:0-14831 GCA_964225135.1 Mesoflavibacter profundi | reverse complement strand
GCATTATTTTACTTTTAGTGGTCAGAAATGACTGATCACAATCAACATTTTTTTATGAATATTTTCGTTGCAAAGTTGAACTACAATTCAACTGAAGACCAGGTGAGAACTCTTTTCGAAGGATACGGAGAAGTTTCATCTGTAAAAATTATTTTCGACAAGTTCGAGAACAGATCAAAAGGTTATGGTTTCGTTGAGATGCCTAACGATGATGAAGGTAATGAAGCTATCGCTGCCTTGAACGAAGCTGAATTTGATGGCCGTACTATTGTTGTAAAAGAGGCACAGCCAAGAGAAGATCGCAGAGGCGGAGGCGGTGGTTACGGCAATAGAAGGAACAATTACAGAGATAGATATTAATCCATTCTATGTTGTTTCAGCTATTTTAAATAGCCATAAAAAAAGGACTTGGAAAATTTTCCAAGTCCTTTTTCATTTACTCCATTAAACCCTCTTCTTTCGCTTGTGTGACTGCATCCCGCAGGTCCACGTGAGAAGGTCCTTTTTTGCGCAGTCGCATATTCAAGAATTCTACGAATAAAGAGAACGCGATAGCAAAGTAAAGGTATCCCTTAGGTACAGCTGCCAGATGTGTCCCTCCAATAGATAAATGCCCTAAATGCCCCCCTTCTAGGATAAGCATAAACCCAATCAGTATCAAAAAGGCTAAACCTAGCATTTGAATGGTAGGATTCTTATTGACAAATTGACCTACAGGGATGGCAAACGCCATCATTATTCCTACAGATACGACTACGGCAATAATCATCATGATCAAAGCACCTTGAAGTCCATTAGTCATACCCACCGCAGTCAGTATGGAATCAAAGGAGAATACAATATTAATTAAGGTTATTTGGACGATCACATTGACCAATGAATTTTTCCCTTTTTTGGAAGAAGGGGCATGCGGGTTCCCTTCTAATTTATGGTGAATCTCAGTGGTACTTTTATACAACAAGAATAATCCTCCAACAATCAATAATACACTCTGCCCAGTCAAATCAAAAGACAAGAAGTCTGAATGATAAGAAAACCATGCGCTTGATTGCATGGAAACCAACCAACTCACCCCAAACAAAAGTACAATACGAAGCACCATAGCCAAAGTCATACCAATGTTGGTAGCTTTCTTTTGTTCTGCATCCTTTAGCTTTGAAGCAGATATGGAAATGAAGATGATATTATCAATACCCAGAACAATTTCTAGGAAAGTCAGTGTCAATAAACTTACCCACATCTCTGGGCTCGAGAAATCTGGCATTTGACTTAAACTCATAATTTTGTACTGTTGTTTGGTTAAAAATTGTTCAAATATACATCTTAGCCATTAGTATGCAGCTATAGTGTCCCGTATACTTTGTAATTTTTATTAACTTCATCATTACAAAAAGCGTCTAATATGAGATTCATTTTTACCACATTATTTTTTTGTTTTACACTTCAAATTTCTGCACAAAACTTTCAAGTTTTTAATGAGCCTCCTTCCTCCAATTCGGTTCGATCTATGGCTGAGTGGGAAGAAACGGGCACTTTAGTAGTGACTTGGAGATCTTTTAAATCCATTTTAGCACAAATCATAACTGAAGCAAGTACGGAATGTAAAGTATTAGTTGTATGTAGTAATGAAGCAACCACTATTTCCCAGTTACAAAATACTTATGGTGTCACCTTGAATGACAATATTGAATTTCTTGAAACACCTAATAACAGCCTTTGGGTACGAGACTATGGGCCCAATACTGTTTATTTAGATAATGATTCATTAGCTATAGTGGATTGGGTTTACAATCGACCATCAAGACCACAAGATAATGTAGTTCCAGTTGCAGTAGCAGAAGCGATGGATATCCCTATTTACAGGACTGAATCCGAACCATATCAGATGGTACATACTGGAGGTAATTACCATACAGATGGAGCCGGTTTAGCCTTTTCATCTAGTTTGGTGATAGAAGAAAATGAACCAGGAAATCCATACGGAACTGAACCAGCCAATGAAGCTCAAATAGATGAAATCATGTCTAGTTTTATGGGTATTGACCAATATGTCAAAATGGAGGCACTCCCCTATGATGTTATCAACCATATCGATATGCATTTTAGACCATTGGACGAAGAAACCATTCTTGTTGGTCAATATCCAACAGGAGTATCTGATGGTCCTCAAATTGAAGCCAATGTTTTATATGTTTTAGATCAATCAACTACCCAATTTGGCACACCTTGGAATATAGTTCGAATTCCTATGCCGCCAGAGAATGGGTATTTTCCATATAATGGAGGAGACTATAGAACCTATACAAACTCTGTAATAGTCAACAACAAAATTCTATTACCCACATACGAATATCAATACGACACGACGGCTATTCGAATCTATGAAGAACATATGCCTGGCTATGAAGTTGTTGGAATCAACTGTAACCAAATCATTCCCTCTTTAGGCGCATTACATTGTATCACTAAAGAAGTAGGTGCACATAATCCATTGAGAATCGTACATGAAAAGGTTAAGGACCAGATAGACAATCCTGATCCCATTCCAGTATCTGCTCAAGTGACGCATAATAGTGGTGTTAGTAGTGTTAGGATTTATTACAGATATAGTAATGCTGCTCCTTTTGAATCTTTCTTACTTGAAGATGCTGGGAACAATATTTGGGAAGGATTGATCCCTAATGGTTTAGACACTTATACAACGGTAGAATATTATATAGAAGCGGAGGCAAATAGTGGTAAAATGCGGACTAGACCAGTTCCTGCACCTACAGGTTTTTATTCCTTTGATTTGACTTTCCCTACTAATACAAAAGAAACTATGGATATAAATACTCAGTTATTGAGTGCTTTCCCGAATCCTAGTTCAGGCATTACTTGTATTCCAATAGCATCTAAATTTGGTTCGAATGGAAGTCTTAAACTATATGACCAGCAAGGTCGTTTAATGGAAACTATATTTGAAGGTCCAATTCCCCAGGGAGAACACCGTTATTACATACATGCGGACCACTATCCAGCTGGGACTTACTTGATAGAATGGCATTCAGACTATAAGGCAGAAAGACAGCAATTAATTATTCAAAAATAAAATCAGGGCTGCTTCGGCAGCTCTTTACTTATGAGGTATTACTCTTTTTTAGCTACTATTGGTCTTGGTATACTTATAATGTATTTACATAGCTGTACCAAAGGGAATCCTTACGATCAAGGGCGAGTACTCTATGAATACCATTGTGGGAATTGTCACCTAAGTTCTGGAGAAGGGATAGCTGCATTAATTCCGCCACTGAAAGATGCAGATTATATGGATGAACATTGGGAAGAAATGCCTTGTATTATCAAGTATGGCTTAAGTGATACTATTTTAGTCAATGGAGTAGAATTTTCAGGTGAAATGTTAGGTATAAAAGAACTTGGACCTGTTGAAATTTCCAATTTAATGAACTTCATTAATTACGAATGGAATAATGAAAGTAAACCATTTATTACAGCTAATGGAGTTAAAGTACTATTAGAAGACTGTGATAGTATCAAATAATTGGACATATTTAGGCTTTTTTATAATAATTCGTTTTTGAAAATGTGAGATAAGCCAAACTATTCTTATTTTCCCTTCTGTAATATAAGAAAGCAATTTCTTGACACAATTGATTCTTTAAGCTGTTAACCATTCAGCATAATATTTAAATCTTTATGAGAAGAATATTTACCATTTCTTTTTTGTTTATCTCTGTAATAGCCTTTGCCCAACCTGCCAATGATGACTGTGATGGTTTGATTGACTTGGGGGTAGCGCCTTTCTGTGATTTTACCGTGTTTTTTGACAATGTAGATGCTACACCATCTGATATTGGGAATGACAATATTCCGAATATCAATGATTGTCCTACGGTAGGTACCATGCAGAATGACGTTTGGTTTTCATTCATTGCTTCGGATACAATTGAAGATTATTTAATCACTGTAACTGGGATTACAGATGGTTCTGGTTCTACTCCTATGGTGCAGCCGCAAGTAGCCCTGTACAGAGGAGATTGTGAATTTGACGGTTTAGAAGCGCTGAATTGTGAGGTGTCTGATGCGGGTGGTGCAGAAGTAAGTCTTTCGGTATCTGGATTAGACCCGGGACTGACTTACTACATAAGAGTTTCTGATTGGTCGGATTCTGCCACTCCAAATGAAGGGACATTCCAATTGTGTATTGAGGAGGTAAATATTTGGACTCCAGATGATGATATCACTATCACGACTTGTTCTGGAGATCTTTATGATGCTGGTGGACCTGATGGAGACTATCCTTCGGGAATGAATTATACGGTGACCATAGCACCTTCTGGTGGAGGACCTGGTGGCTGTGTATTCTTTACCATGGAATATTATAATGTTGCTAATGATGGAGATGGATTTACTGTTACCAATGGTAGTGCCAATCTAATGAATAGTTCAAATCTTTCAGGATTTGGCGATGATATTGGCGGTGTTGGCTTTGAAGTTTTCTCCAATACAGGAATCATTGAATTGAACTTTAATTCTAACAATTCCACCGAATTCGAAGGATTTTATGCGACTTGGGAATGTTCTACCGATCCTTGTCCAACCCTAGGCGATGTAACGATAGATAATACCATTACTAATGCAGACATAGAAGAATTTTTATCTACTCCTTATGCACAGGTTACAGTAGTAGATGTTAATTGTGATGATAGAGCTAAGGGGTTATTCGAAGCAGATGAATTGAGTGGTTTAGGCATTGAAAAAGGTATTGTTTTGGCTTCTGGAGAGGTTCAAGACATCGGTCAACCATCTACTAATTTTATCTCAACAGGATTAAATTCAGGTGGTGATGACGATTTAGATGCTATTTCTGCACAGACTGGAGGAGCAAATAGTAATGATGCCTGTGTAATTGAATTGGATGTATTTACTAATACGGATATCATAACCTTTGATTATCGATTTGGTTCAGAGGAGTACCCGAACTATGTGGGGTCTACTTTCAACGATATATTTGCCTTATTAATTTCAGATACAGGTTCCGTAATTAATGGTCCAGCCTATTTAAATGGTCAAGAAAATATGGCAATTCTGCCAAATGGAGACGAGGTATCGATCAACTCCGTAAACTTTAATGATAACTGGCAACACTACACAAGTAACGTTGCAAATAATATTTCTGCCAACTCTATTGCTTATGGTGGATTAACCAGTGGATATTTGGGTTCAACACCATATTTGACTGCTGAGCGAGTGGTTGACCCTTGTAATACCTATAGATTAAAATTTGCCATTGCAGATAGAGGAGATTCCGCTTTTGATTCGGGAGTTTTCATTTCTGAAATTAGAGGTTCTAGTCCTAGTATTACTGGAGAGTTTAATTTCCCGAATATGCCATATCTTTTGGAATCAGAAGATTGTAAAACAAATGGTATTCTGAATATTTCCGTGGACAGTGTACCTACTCAACCTGAGGTATATTATATCGTAGCAACTGGAACAGCAGATTTAATTGATGACTTTAATCTAAACCTTCCTGATTCTATCATAATATCCTCTTCAAATACATCTTATAACTTCGCTTTTTCAGCTATTCAAGATAATATAGTAGAAGGCGATGAAACCTTAACAATAAGTTTAGTAAGAGATTATGGCTGTGGAGAAGTTGTGGTATCAGAATTTGAGATTTTGATTCGAGAAGAAGTAGAAGTAGATATAATAAATATTGATTCGGATACAGCTTATGTATGTGCTGGTGATTCCATTCAATTAATAGCATCAGGAGCGGAAATTTTCCAATGGTCTCCTAACAATCCTCCTATTTTCAATCCTGACGATGAATTTAGTACTTGGGTTACACCAACAGAAACCACACAGGTTTCCATCTTTGGATACCTTGCAGAAGCTCCGCAAATTCCAGCATGTAGAGATATTGATACACTTCAATTGATCGTAATTGAACCAGAAATTGAAATTACTACAGATGATCCTACTGGTATTTGTGTTGGAGATACCATAACACTTACGGCAGAAAATAATGTTGGGGACAATGGTATCACTTGGACACCAGGCACCTTCCTCAATGTTACAGATGAAGCAGTTGTCCAGGTAAACCCGACCAATAATAATGATCAAACTTACATTGCTCGAGTAGAATTACAAGGTTGCTCTGCTCAAGATACCATTACCATAGAGGTGGATAATATTACTATTCCTACCATTTTAGATGACCAGATATTATGTGAATCTTATCCAATTCAACTAGGACAAGACGTAGGCAATACCACCACCACTTTTGAATGGTTACCAGATGTTTATTTGGATGATAACACATCACCAAATCCAACATCCAACCCTGAAGACACGATTACATATACTTTCATAGCTACTTCACAGAATGCGTTCTGTGCAGATACAAGTCAATTGACACTTACAGTAATCGAGGCAGATATTGACATATTGAATCCTGAATCTGATTCGATTGATATCTGTTTAGGTGATACTGTTTTTGTCAATACGGAGGTAACCGCTGGCGGAATGGATTTACTTTGGACACCAGATGATGGTTCTATTTCAGCTACATCTAGCGAAAACTTCCAACTATATCCTGAGGTATCAACCATGTATTATGGTACTTACTCAGTAGGACCTTGTTTGGTTTATGACTCTATTTATGTGCGAGTGGATTCACTTCCAGATTTAGAATTCTCCGAGTTTTTACCATTCAGAGACCCATATTGTCAAGGAGATTCATTCTTGATCATCTCTCCTATTTACGAACCAAATAATTTCCCTGACATGGAACACCTTTGGACATCAGTTCCAGGTGGTATCACATCAGATACATTCTACAACATGTTTGTAAACGCATTAGAGTCAGGAGATTTTACCAGAGTAACAACAAATAAAGCATGTTCTGATACAGTGACTACTTTCATTGAGGTCATTGAACCATTCTTAACCCTATCTCCACAAGATTCGGTCATTTGTCCGGGGGATAGTATAGTGCTATATGCCAATGGACCTAATGATATGGGTTCGATTCAATGGGACTCTGGCGTGAATTTATCTTGTGATACCTGTGCTGTGACTACAGCCACACCAGGCGGATCGGAATCCTTCACAGTTACAGCAGTAGTCCAAGGCTGTGAAGATAGTGAGACATTGAATCTCTTTGTCACCCAGATTGATGCTCCAGGACTTCAGGATTTGACTATTTGTTTAGATGAAACGATAGTGCTCAATGAAAATGGTCCATTTGATGATGGATCCGATTATACTTGGGTTTTAGAGGATGGAACAGTACTTGGACAAGATCCAACATTAGAAGTCATGCCAGATATGAACACATCCTACTTCTTAGTGATGGAAGAAGGTAATTGTGTAGATAGTTTCCAAGTTAACATTGATGTGATCTCCGAACCACCTACCCTAATGGCATCAGAAGATATTCTGATTTGTATCGGAGAATCCACTGATCTTCAGGTAGTTGAATCCTCTTCTATAGGTATTTATACTTGGGAGCCAGGAGATGTAGAGGGAGAAATCATTAGTGTATCTCCTACGGAATCAACACAATATGTCATAACGGGAGATTATGGATGTTTTGAAGTGACGGATACAGTAAATGTATTGGTAGGTCAAGGCTTTAATATTCTAGACATCATTTCAGCTCCTGGAGTAGATAGTATATTTGAAGGAGATCAGGTGAATCTATTAGCTACCATGGATCCAGAATTAGGCAACTATGTGTTTAATTGGGCTGGTGAAGGCTTAACTTCGGATAATGCAATTGGAACCACACTTATAGCACCATCTGTAGAAGATAATAACACACCATTTACCTATACTCTAGTTGTTGAGGATGAGTATGGCTGTCAAAATACTTTTGAAATAACCATATTCGTAGATAACAGCCAAGTTGCAGTGCCTACAGTATTTATTCCAGGTAGTCCAATTGAAGAAAATGCGGTATTCAATATTATCACTAATGAGGGTACGGATATCATCGAATTTGAAGTATTCAATCGTTGGGGAGAGCGAGTGTATAGCAGAGCCGAAGATGTTGATGGAGATGGATGGGATGGAAATATAAATGGCAACCCTGCTCCTATGGATGTATATGCGTACTATGCCTTAGTAGAGTTTAACGACGGAACACAGCGTGAATTAAGAGGTGAGATTACCTTGATCAGGTAAAATCATCCATTAACAATAATAAAAAAAGCCGCTTGCAGTTTTGCAAGCGGCTTTTTTTATTATCCCTATCGAAATGCCTATAAAGTATTATCTCGTAGTAACTTCGAAACTGTTAGGTGGTTTAACACCTTCTGGTACGACTGCTTCTTTCAATTCTGCAATCAATTCCACAACATGTTCCGCAGACATCATAGCACCTTCTTGCCATCCAGGTAATGTAGAGACCTGATCACCTACGATATAAAATCGACGATCTGGCAGCAGTAATCTATTATAATCCTCTTCATCTTCAGGTTCACAGCCCCATTCAGCCCATGCTCCTTTTGCATTAGGTACATTTTGCCACGCTATTGATAAGCCTAATTCAGTTGGAACAATATCCTCATCATTAATTTCATCATGCAACTTAGAACCGGAATTTTTTGCTGCCTGCAAACGCTCTTGGAGGCTCATTTTTCCAAATTTACTTGCATTACCAGTACCACATTCCATATCATGGATATAGGCACCTGTCAAAGTCCCTTTTTGGCTAAAGTAATCGTTAGATGGATACCATATCTGTTCAATGATTTCATCCGTCCAACTGATCCCCCCATAAATCTGATACTTATCAGACTCCCAAAAACGTGTATTGGTTTGCCAGCCTACTTTGCAAGAAGATGCGAATAAGGTTCTTTCCACCGCCGTTTTAAAGGTAGATTCAAAATTATTCTCTATATCCTTCAAAATAGAACATGGAATATTGCTTACACAGTAATCTGCGCGTTTGGTCTTCTCACTTGCTCCATCCATGTAAGTAACTGTTACTCCATCATCATCCACTTGGACATTAGTAACTGGAGCATTATAAGTAACTAGATGCCCAACAGCTCTTAAAAAACCGTTCACAATCTGATCCATACCACCTACGGGTTGGAATAATGTAGGTTGCCACTCAAATTCCATCGGATTATAAAATCCAGATTCCCAGAAATTAGAATCCAATAAGGCTTCTAAAGAAAATGTTTCTGGATTATCGCAGTTGAAGTGAACATTGGGCGTTTCCACTCCAAAAACATCCTTTCCACAACCGTCACGTGTAGTTCCATTATATGAATAGCTGTTTTTACCACCTTTTTTCTCCACTTCTAACTCGCCAAAATGCTGAACTAATTTTAGTAATTTATTTTTGTCTTCCTCGTTTAGTTCTTCATCTAAAGCGCCTTTATTTACCGCCTTTGCAAGTAACTCAGCAATATACCCCCTTGTATCATTTTTTATCTTTTTGTACTCTTTTGGACTACCCTCAAATCCATTTTTTGAATAGAAAAGATTTCCAGTAGAATTCATGATATAAGGCTCTAACTTAACATTAAGAGCTTGGCAATAGCCTAAGACTCTTCTATGGTGATAAGGCAATCTACCTGGCCCCAAGTTCAAATACAAGCCACTATCAAATTTACATTCTTGATAGGTCGTACCATGTTCAGCACTTTCTTCAACAATTGAATCCCCCCGTCTAGCTGTATGATTTCTCCCGCCAGCCCTAGATGTAGCTTCAAGAATCTCCACTCTATACCCATATTTGGAAAGTAAATAAGCAGTGGTTAGGCCACCTATTCCTGCTCCTAGGATCAGAACAGATTTTCCAACACCAGAATCTTTAGGTAATTCGGGCATACCATCCCATTCATCTGGTAATGGAATCATATTAAGTGCGACCATAGTCTCGTATAGCGCAAGTGAACCACCTGCTTTACCTACGCTAGTTAAGAATTTCCTTCTCGACCAACCGGAAACAGAAGATTTGAAATTTCTTTTCATAGTTAGTTTATTTAGTATACTTTATAAAGTACGATTTTATTTAAGGTATGTATTTATAAAGCAAACAAATATTTTTACCCCATAAAATAATTCGTATGATTATCTGAAAAATCAACTAAACAGCTCAATTAGTACTAGTCAAAAAAATAAATGGGCTTAGTTCCTTTCTGAACTAAGCCCATTTAGACCTAAACAACACGATAAGATGATCTTAGAAGGTCCAGCTTAAAGTAAAGTTAGGCAGGATAGGTAATTGATCGATTCGCTCCGATGTTTTCCGATCAATAAAGAAGATGTTAGGCCTATTATAAGCATTTGTAACGCTTAATTGAGCCTCAATCTTATTTCTTTCTCCAATACTAAACACACGCTTTATAGATGCGTCTAGACGGTGGTATGGCGTTAAACGTCCTCCATTTCTCGTAGTAGAATACAGTGTACTTAAATCTGGATTACTGTTACCCACGTTAGTATCTAAACCTTGATCAATGAAGTTAATATTGCCGTAAAAACCTTGTGTTTGAGTAAACGGCAACTCTGAACCATAATTCCAACGTAATCCAGCTTCCCACTCTTCGTTTGAACCAAACTTATAACTCGCCAATAGATTGACATTATGTCTTCTATCAAATATCGTTGGAAAAACTTGCTCTCCATCAAAACGAGTTACCTTCCCTAGTGAGTAAGTTGACCACACGTAAAGTCTATCTTTTTCATAACGTAAAGAGAAATCTAATCCTCGAGCATCACCATTCTCAGCCACAAAATCAGGTTCTTGAGCTGTGGTCTTATTTCTATTTAGCGAAACCAATTGTCCAAAACGCTTGGTATAGGCTTCTACATTCAATTCTATGTAATCTGTAAGGTCAAACTCTGTTCCAACGATCAAATGTGCCGCACGCTGCAACCTATTCTCCGCAGCCAAACCTGTTTCTACATCAATAATAGTTTCTTCTGGACCTAATAAATATCCAGTAAAGATATTGACTACTTCTTCTTCATTAACCGAGCTTAGTAAATCTTGAGAATACAAGCCTCCAGCCATTTTTAGTCTGAAATTATCTGTTGCATTGTACTTCGCCCCTAATCTTGGTTCTACAGAGAATACATTTTGAGTTTGGTAAAAATGTCCTCGAACGGAAGGCTGCAGTATCAGTTTTCCAAGCGTGCTCTTTACACTAAAATATCCCCCCAATTCTGCTGCATTAGCATTCTGGTCAATGGTTATTCCTCTAAAGTTTCTAAATCTAAAATTCGTCTTCAAAGTATTGAAAAACAAACCATAACTAAAGTCTGTATTCAAGCCATAATAATTGAAATCAAAGTTCACATTAGTTTGTTGGATACCAGACTGCCGAGGGAATCCCTCATCTTCAATCAGATTAATGGCGTAATCAGAAAAAGCAATATTAGAATTAATGATCAAATTTGAATTCGTTGGTATGATTAGTCCTTTTGCCCCAAATCCTGTCAAATTCCAATCCAAATCCGCAATCTCGTAATTCACTCGATCATTATAATCAAACATGAACAGGTTTAATTTAGAACCATTACCCGCACTCATGGTTACCTTTCCATAAATATCTGTAAAGGAATAAGGCAGATTATCCGCTCCTCCTCCTACTGCAACGGCATAAGGATATAGACTTTGAGAAGTTTGGTCAATATAAGAGGTCTTACCAGTCAATAAGAAAGACATGGATCCATCTCCAGGTTCTTTTGCACGCTTTATTGGTCCTTCAAAGAGTGCCTTTGACATAAATGGATTAGCACTTAATTTTCCAGAGAAGTTTTTCTTATTTCCATCCTTGGTTTTGATATCAACAACGGCAGAAAGACGACCACCGTATCGAGCTCCAAACCCACCAGTCATCACATCTACTGATTTAATAGTTTCCGTTTCAAATACAGAGAAAAAACCAATGGAGTGAAATGGATTAATAATAGGCACACCATCCAATAACATTAAGTTTTGGATAGGTGCTCCACCACGGATGTAGATTTGTCCACCTTGATCACCTGTTGAAATTACCCCAGGTAATACCGGTAAATATTGAGCAATATCTGGATCTCCAGCTGCTGGTAATGATTTTAGTTCTGATGCAGATACGGTTAACTGAGAAACCGTAACTTCAGTCCTAGCTTTGCTTTTTCTTCCTGAAATATTAACCGTTTGAAGTTGCACACTAGAAGGAGCAATTTCGATGTTTCGATATAAAATATTATTGTTTTCTACCTCTATTTCTTCCTCATAAGTTTCATAACCTACATAAGTCACTATTAACTTATAAGATCCTGCAGGCACATCTGTAAAGCTGAAAAAACCCTCAAAATTGGTATTCATTCCAAAGTCGGTACCATCTAGAACTACTGTACCATAAATAATAGGCTCTCCAGTAGAAGCATCGAATACATTTCCACGCACTATACCACCTCGTTGTGCAAGCATCTGGCCAGCAAACAATAGCAGTATCAATATTCCTCCAAATCTGGTTAATCTCATTCTTTTTATTTTATAAACGAAGACAAATATAGGATTAAGAATGTACTAATCAGACTAAGCAATCTCTTTTTTGATAACCATTCTAGGAATTATGCTAAATATTTACAGTTTGAAAATACTGTCATCATCGAACATACCTGCCAAAGAATCATTGAAGGATACTGAGGCCTCTTGATATTCTTTATTAATGAGCCCAAATACAGCAAGTCCATTCACTAATAATTCCATGAAAAAATACTTGTCCTTAGCTGAGTTTAAATGTTCTGCAACAAGTTCCTCTAGGCCATCAATAGAGTCTAATGCCTTTCGATATGCTGCTTCTCCCCCATCGATTTCAATATTCAACTGATTACCAACGGCAAACCAATCATTAACTCTAGCAAAAGGATCTTTAACTTCACCTTTCGATAGCTTATTTGGATGCGGAAAGTATATTAAAAATGTTTCCTTGATTAATTCATCTATCAATTGTCGAGCTACCCAAAGCGCACCTTCTTGTTCTCCTTCATACAAGAGCTCCATCTTACCTGTTACAGCAGGTACAATTCCCAACAAATCAATCAGATGGGCTACTCCAGAGGATTCTCCATTCATAAGCATACGGCGCTCGATGGTACTGTATAAGTTTTCCAAGGCAGAAATAGACAAGCGTGCTGATACACCACTTTTTTCATCTACATAGTCACACTCGCGTGCTACAAAAGCCATTCGATCAACCATCTCCCGGAGTTTTGGAGCAATATAGACTTGCTCTTGGAGAGATTCGTCCAAGTGAACCTCTTGATCGGTTATCTTTTGTGCTACCTCAATGCTCAATGGATAATGGGTCAAAATCTGACTTTCAATACGATCTTTTAGTGGAGTAATGATAGACCCTCTATTGGTATAATCCTCAGGATTCGCTGTAAATACAAAATGTACGTCTAATGGTAACCTTAGTTTGAATCCTCTGATTTGAATGTCACCTTCTTGAAGGATATTGAATAAGGACACTTGAATCCTAGCTTGTAAATCGGGTAATTCATTGAGCACAAAAATTGACCTGTGTGCTCTTGGAATTAAGCCAAAATGTATTACGCGCTCATCCGAATAATCCAATTTTAAATTAGCTGCTTTGATGGGGTCTACATCCCCAATCAAGTCAGAAACCCGAACATCAGGAGTGGCTAATTTTTCCACGAATCTCTCCGAGCGGTGTACCCAAGATATAGGTGTTTCATCTCCATGCTTAGCAATAAGATCAATAGCGTATCTTGAAATAGGCTTTAATGGATCATCATTTATAGGACTTCCAGCCACAACAGGTATATATTCATCTAACAATTGCACCATCTGACGCGCTATTCGAGTTTTTGCTTGCCCTCTAAGACCCAACAATAAAATATTGTGTTTGGACAAAATAGCACGCTCCAATTCTGGAATAACGGTGTAATCAAAACCCCAAACTTGTTCAAAAGTCTTTTTATTGGCCTTTAATGCTAACATTAAATTCCCACGGAGTTCTTCTTTAACGGACTTGGGTTTATAACCACTTGCTTGGAGTTCTTTTAAGGTCTGAATGGAATGCATGCAGTCTTGTTTTTTTCCTGTAGATGAATTAATGATGTAAGATTCGTTCTTTTTTCCCCTTTTTTTGAGTTATTATAGATACTAATCTTCAATTAATTATTATAAACCAATTACAATGAAAAGAGTTTTTATCCTTATCCCATTCTTAGTTTGTCTTTTATGCAGTAGCTGTATCAATGTGCTAGAAGAAATTTTTATTAATAAAGATGGTTCTGGTCGATACCAAGTTACCTACGACATGAGTGGTATATTACAACCCGAAACCTTACAAATGATTCAAGGTCTCCAGGAGATGAGTGGAGAAGAGGGAAATGTAGATATCAACTTGGGTGATATGGCTAATATTGAAATGGATAGCTTCTTTAGTTTTGATAATGAGGAGATGTTGGCAGGATTAAATCAGGAACAACAAGCCATCTTAAAAAAGGGATCTATGCAAATGAATGTTTCTGGAAGTTCTGGTGTAATGGAGATGAATATTACGGTAGACTTTGATGATGTAAAAGAGATAGGTACGTTTTTTGAATTAATGGCTCAGGTGCAAGAAGATGATGCTTCCGCACTTCCACTGTCTGAACTCTCCAGTGTTCCAATGCTGCAGATTACAGGTATGACCTTAGACCGATTTGATCCTCAATCCACATCAAACTCGGATTTACAGAGCTCATTAGGTATGATGGGTATGTTTTTTCAAGATGCGACTTATACTACTAAATACTACTTCCCTAAAAAGGTTAAGTCCACTACTATGGAAGGTGCA
>CAXQNQ010000202.1:0-39373 GCA_964225135.1 Mesoflavibacter profundi | reverse complement strand
CTATTTTCCTCCATAACGCTCTGCTTTAGAATAATTGATCTATTTTCTTTCTGAGTAAGTTTTTGGCTTTTGATAATTGGGACTTTGATGTTCCAATGGATATATCCAATTGTTCTGCTATCTCTTTATGGGTGTATCCTTCTAATTCATACATGTTGAAAATAATCCGGTACCCCGTTGGTAATTTTTGGATGACTTGAATTAATTCTCTTGCACTTATGCTTCCAATAATATCTTGTGCTAATGGATGATTACCTGTTGATTCATCCAGTTCTTCAAAAGTTTGCTGCCATTGATTCTTCCTAATATATCTCAAGGCAGCATGTACAAAAACTCTGCCTGACCAGGTGGAGAATTTTGCTTTATCTGCATTGAATTGTTTCAAGTCTTTAAAAATATTAAAGAGTCCTTCTTGAAAGATATCTTGAGCCTTATGACTGTTATCTGCATAACGTAAGCATAGACGATACCACAGTTTTTCGTACTTGTGATATAAGGAATCCATCGCAGTTTCCTTCCCTTTTATAGCCAATTGGATCAATTTTCTTTCTGTCATGCAAAAAGTTAAATGCTTTGTCTTAGTATATGGTATATAAATGCTAAAAGGGTTGCCTGTATTGTGAAGAATTTCAGTAATGTTTGTATAATAGATTGTTTTTGAGGGATTTATGGGGGATTAAGCCTTGGATTATTAAAATTTTAGCTAGTAGGCAACCCTTTTTGATTTTCCTTACATACTAGAGTAGCGCACCTTAATTATTCAATCCCATGCGCCTGGGAAACTAAAAGATTTGTTATGAAGAAATTAATGTTGAAATCTTTGCTGTTAGGATTCTTGGTTTTTACTCTAGTAGCATGCGAGCAAGATTTAATCCCCTCTGCCGATCCAGATACGGATGTGGTAAATGATTTAGCTAATCAATCAGATTCGGATGATTGTTTTGAATTGGTTTTTCCTTTGGATATGGAATTACCAGACGGAACAACAGAAACTGTTGATGATTATGAAGCTCTAGAAGCTTTGTATGAATCATATGAAGATGAAGACGAAGAGCCAAATTTCGTTTTTCCACTATTAGTCATTGATGAAAATGGTGAAGAGCTTTCGGTATCGGAGGAAGAATTATATGAGCTTTATGAAGCTTGTGAAGGAATGGATGACGAAGATGATTATGAGGACGACGATGATCATGATTGTGATGAGGAGGATTGGTTGTTCCTATTGGAAGAGGAGATTTGTTTTGATTTTATCTATCCAGTTACTTTGACTATGCCAGATGGAGATGAATTGACTTTTGAAGATGGAGAGACCATGGCAGAGGAAATTTATGCTTGGTATGAAGAAAATCCAGATGAAGATGCTTTACCTGAATTACAATATCCGGTGGAGTTGATTTTTGATGACATTGATTTAGCATACACTGCTAACGATGATGAAGAACTTTTTGAAGCGCTAGAATATTGTGAAGAAGATGATGATGAAGGCGATTGTTTTGAGTTGGTATTTCCAATAGAAGTTGTTTTACCAGATGGTACAATCGAAGAAGTACATGATGAAGATGCTTTATTTGAGTTATTTGAGGAGTACGAGGATGATGATGAAGAGATAGAAATAGTGTTCCCGATTTCAATAATGGATGAAGACGGAGAGATTTTTGAAGTCAATGAAGAGGAGTTAGAAGAGTGGTTAGAGGATTGTGACTTTTGGTATCATGACGATGAGGATGACGATGATGACGATTGTGATGATGAGGATTGGTTTGATTTAGATGATTTGTGTTTTGATATTGTGCTTCCTATAACTTTGGAGATGCCAGATGGCTCTGAATTAGAGATTGGTCCAGATATGAATATATTCACGCTAATCGAGGAATGGTATGAAAACCATGATGAGGATTGGGATGAGGTCCCAGCACTGATTTATCCAATTGAAATCCAGTATGATGATGGAAGTGTAGAAGAAATTTCTGACGAAGAAGCCTTGGAAGAGGCGATAGAAGACTGCTAAGAAAAAAGGCTCGGAGGTTAACTTCGAGCCTTTTTTTGTTAAAAAAATCCTAACATCATACATTTTTCTTTTAGATATTCTCCAAAATCTAACTTTTTTCCAAACAATATTTTTTGGCGCTATTCTTCTTTTTATGGTAATTAATTACCTTTTTATAGTATAATTAATGCTTTTTTTGAATTGTATATAATTGGTTTTCAGTGTTTTAAGTTTGTTAAAAACACGAATTAGGGTGGCAAATTAATAAATACCAAATTATATTTGCATTGCATTTTAAAAGGACCCTACATATACATTCATCCCACAGGTCCAATTCATTTTATATTTCAAGTCCGACTTCCCGTATATAAAGGTTTCTGACCATCAGGAACACTATCATTCTATTGTCTAAACTTAAGAGATTATGAAAAATAATATGAAGAATCTAGTGAAATTTGTTTTTGTACTTGTATTGGGATTAGGAGTATCTGTAGTTAGTAATGCTCAATGTCCAACGTCACTAACCAGCCAAGCAGATATCGATAACTTTTCTACTGATTATCCGCATTGTACAGATATCGTTAATGGATTAACTATTACGGGTACGGATATTACCACATTGGAAGGATTGGAGCAATTGAATTCTGTAGGAGGTGGCTTGACTATATCCAATACTAGCTTAACAAAGTTGCGAGGCCTAAATAATCTGACTTCAGTTGGAAATTTGTTGATTCAAGGAAATTCATCTTTACAAAACTTGAAGGGATTACAAAGCTTAAACACAGTTGCTGGTTATTTGACCATTGATAACTGTCCACAGTTAGAGAGTATCAAACCATTGAATGGTTTGAATTCTATAGGGTATTGGTTAATCTTAAAAAATCTACCGAGTTTATTGACTTTAGAAGGACTACAAAATATTACAGAGGTAGGTGGTAAACTTCGTATTAGAGAGTGCCATTTAATAAGTGATCTTAGTTACTTATCTAATTTAACTGAAGTAGGAGGTGATATTACTATCGCCAATAACGATAATCTGAGTAGTTTAAGTGGATTAGATAATATCAATCCTAGTACTATTGGTGATTTTTATATCGGAGGTAATCAAAACCTTTCAGATTGTGCAGTGTCCAGTGTTTGTGGATATATGAGTGCCGGTTCAGGTACATTAACAGTTTCCAATAATACAGGCGATTGTGCGGACTTTGGCCAAGTTGAAACGGCATGTTTATTGTTGCCAGTTGACTTAGTAAGATTTGAAGTGCAAGCTGAGTCAGGCGTCAATGTATTACAATGGAGTACAGCTTCTGAAGAGGACAACCTTGGATTTGAAATTCAACGTTCCAACGATGGCAGAACCTGGGAAGCAATTGGATATGAATTTGGTGCTGGAACAGTAAACTTACTTACGGAATACCGTTTTGAGGATAATAGTCCTAAAAAAGGAAAAAATTATTACCGTTTACTTCAAGAGGATTTCGATGGGACTTCGGTTTATTCTGAGGTGCGCTTTGTTGAGATCCTGGATGATCAGGTATCTTTTTATCCTAACCCAGCACAAAATGAGCTGAACTTTACCAATAATTTTAATGGCCGCGTGACTGTATTTAGTGTTACTGGAGCTGTAGAATTAGAATCTATGGTAAGTAGTCGATTGGACATTAGCATGTTGAAACCTGGTTTTTACTTTGTACAAATTGAAAACCAAGCTACTGCCATCCGATTAATCGTTCAATAATTAAATATAATCAACTGCCCATATAGATACTAAATGGGCAACATACTTTGTTTAGATAAATCTTTAAAAGGAGGGTTAAGCCTAATCCTCCTTTATTCAACTTTGATCCAAGTCGACCGCCCTATTTAATTCATTCTATTAAAATTCATTTGAAATGAAAAGCAATACGATCAAGGTTATCAAATTTATGTTGGTTCTATTTTTAGGACTGTATTTTATTCTTGTTACAAATGCACAGTGTCCAGCAGGAGATATTACACTTAGTAATCAAACTCAAGTCAATAATTTTTCTTCAACGTATCCTAATTGTACGGATCTTCAAGGAAACCTAACCATCGATGGTGGGTCCATAAATAATTTGTCAGGACTTAGCGGAATAACTTCAATTGCTGGAGATTTAATGATTAATAACACCGCACTGCAGAATGTAGAAGGTTTAAATAATTTGACTTCTGTGAAAAGCCTTTTCATGGATAACAATAACTCCATGGTCAATCTGAATGGCTTTAGTAGTTTGACTACTGTCCAAACACATATTCAAATCTCTCAATGTCCTTCACTATTGAATGTGAATAGTTTGAGCAATATTACTTCAGTCAATGGTAAAATTAAGTTGATCGATCTAAATAATTTAAATCAGATTGATGGTTTATTAGGTATCACCAGCATAGGTGGTAATTTGAATATTACTAGATGCCATAACTTGACTGATTTGGCTGGACTAGCTAATCTGCAAACCATAGGGGGTCAATTATGGTTAAATAATAATAATGGTTTGACCAGCTTGAATGGATTAGATAATCTACAAAGCTTGAGTGGTAATTTGATTATCAAATATCATTCTAATTTATCAGATATAAGTGCATTATCAAATTTAAGCTCTATAGATGGAGGTAGCGTAACTATTGAGCAAAACTCCTCATTAGCCTCCTTGAGTGGTTTAGATAATATTGATCCTGTTACTATTCATAATTTAACTATCATCATGAATTCTGTCTTAACAGAATGTGCAATAGCAAGTGTTTGTGGTTATCTAGATTCTCCTACTGGAAGTGTTAATATTTCCAATAACATGAGTGATTGTGGTAGTCGATCCGTAGTGGAAGCAGCTTGTTTATTGCTTCCAGTAGACTTGATCAAATTTGATGTAGAAGTAGAAGAGGAGGTGCATGTAGTTATTTGGGTTACGGCTTCGGAAGAAAATAATCTAGGATTTGAAATTCAAAGATCTAGCAATGGTATAGATTGGGATATGATAGGTTTTGAATACGGTGCTGGAACGTACGATTTAGTATCTGAGTATGCATTTGTAGATGAGCGTCCTATGAATGGATATAACTACTATAGACTGCAACAGGAAGATTTTGATGGTACTATTGTATATTCAGATGTGCGTGTAGTAGAGAAACTGGTTCCAGAAGTTCAAGTATATCCGAATCCAGCACAAAACGAGCTTTTCTTTTCGGATGATTATAGAGGTCAAGTGACAATTTATAATACTGTAGGAGCTGTGGAATTGACAGCAAATGTGCAAGGAGGCTTGAATATTGGTTCTTTAAAGGGGGGCTTATATTTCATTCAGTTAGAAAATCAGGATCAAACGATCCGTTTAGTAGTTGAATAACTTAACTTTTGATAGAATTTTTCATTTAGAATGGAAAAAGGGTAGCATGTTTTTCATGCTACCTTTTTTCGTTAAGTTATATTTATGAACTCTAGAATTTTTGCAATTTTGTTTATCCTAGTATGTGTTTGGTCTTGTACACCTGATCAAAATACGAATCCAATTGAACCATCAAAAGCAGCAGCTATGCAGACTTCGTTTTATGTTGGCACGTACACCTCCGGAGATAGCAAAGGTATTTACAAGTATAGTATCGACGAAACAGGGCAGCTTTCAGCTGAAGGCCTAGTTGCTGAGGCTTCCAATCCTTCTTTTTTGTCTAAGTCTGGGGATTATTTACTTGCAGTGAACGAAAATGAAGCAGGTAGTATTCAATCGTTTAAAATAACACCTGATAGTTTAATCCATTTAAATACTTCTCCTACGGGTGGAGCACATCCTTGCTTTGTGACTATGGATGAAAATGGTCAAGTTCTTGTAGCCAATTATACTGGAGGTAATATTGGTTATTTGACCTTATCTGACAATGGATATTTGAGTGATTTGTTGGATGTCCAACAGCACGAAGGTTCTGGACCAACGGATAGACAAGAGGGGCCTCATGCTCATAGTGTTTGGTTTGCTCCTGGCACTGGACATGTTTTAGCGGTGAACTTAGGGACAGATGAGATCTGGACTTCCTATTTGCTAGAGGAAAAAGAGCGGTTGGTGCATGAAGGACAAAAATTAAAACTGAATCCTGGAGCTGGACCACGCCATTTGTGTTTTTTAAATGAGGAGCGCCTATTTGTTTTGAATGAATTGGATGGAACTATTGCTAATGTTCAAATCAATGAAACAGGAGATATGCAAGTAGATGGCGTATATCCTACTCTTCCGGCAGATTTTGATGGCTTTAATACTTGTGCAGATATTCACCTTTCTGCTGACGGACAATTTTTATATGCTTCCAATAGAGGTCATGACAGTATTGTTATTTTCAAAGTTGGAAAAGATGGGCATTTGGAGCATATCGGATTTGAGTCTACAAGGGGAGCTACTCCGAGGAACTTCACTTTAAGTCCAGATGGGGCTTTTTTGTTGGTTGCTAACCAAGAAGGAAACAACATTGTTAGTTTTAAGCGTGATAGTGAAAGGGGTACATTAAGTTTTGTTTCTTCTATTGAGGCTCCGAATCCTGTTTGTTTACTTTTCTAGTCTTGGTCTTATTTATTATCTTTTCGTAAGTCAAAAATTTACGAATGAAAAATTGGATAATGCTAGTCATCGTGTTTGTAGGCCTTGGAAGTCTGCATGCACAGGAACGTGCTTTGGATCAAATACTAACGGTTAGGGAGCAAAGTGCCTTTATTGATCAGGTTTTGGAATATAGGTTAGACAGTTTATTACCTGAATTGATGGAGCGAGAAGGATTGGATATGTGGATTATTATATCTAGAGAATATAATGAAGATCCTGTGATGAAGACCATGCTTCCAGCGCAGTGGTTGTCTGCTAGAAGAAGAACTATTTTGGTGTTCTCTAAAAAGCCTGAGGGTGGGATAGATAAGATTGCTATTGCTCGATATAATGTAGGTCGCTTATTGCAAGGTGCATGGACTGTAGATGTTTATCCGGATCAGTGGGATGCCTTAATAGAGCATATTGAAGCGAGAAATCCACAAACCATTGGACTGAACTTTTCAGAAGATTTTGGTTTGGCAGATGGATTGGTGTATTCTGAATATGAGGCATTTATGGCCAAGCTGCCTGAACAGTATCATTCTAGAGTAGTATCTGCCCAAGATCTCTCAATTGCCTGGTTGGAGACTAGATCTAAGCCTGAAATAGAGATCTATCCAATGATTTGTCAGATGGGACATGAAATCCTTCAAGAGGCATTTTCAGCAGAGCATATTACACCTGGAGTTACGACCACGGATGATGTGATATGGTGGTTGAGGCAACGGGTTAAATCTTTAGGCCTAGACACTTGGTTTCATCCTTCTGTTTCCATTCAACGATCCAATATGGGTGATAATGCCTTTTTACGTTCATTTGCTAATAGACCTGAAGATGAAATAATCCAAAAGGGAGACTTACTTCATGTAGATTTTGGTATTACTTATTTGAGGTTGAATACCGATCAGCAACAGCATTTTTACATGCTTAGAGATGGGGAGACTGAGGTGCCTAAAGGGCTCGCGGATGCTTTTAAGAATGGTAATAAGCTACAGGATATTTTGGTCAAGAATTTTGTAGCTGGAAAATCTGGGAATACCATATTGAGCGATGCCCTTACGGAAGCTAAAGGGCAAGGATTTGAGGCATCTATATATACACACCCAATAGGATTTCATGGGCATGCAGCCGGACCAACGATAGGACTTTGGGATCAGCAGGGTGGAGTCGCAGGAAAGGGAGATTATCCGCTGTATGCCAACACCTGTTATTCTATTGAGCTTTTTGCTGCTACTGAGGTAGAGGAGTGGGGGAAGATTGTCCGTATTATGCTGGAGGAAGATGGCTTGTATGATGAACAGGGCTTTAGATTCTTGGATGGTCGGGCTGAGGAGATATATCCTATCCCCCGATAATTGACTTCAACTTCATTCAATAAAAAGACGGCTAGACCTTATACGGGTTAGCCGTCTTTTTTTTTCTATTCTTATGAATGGATGGATTGAATTACCTATTCAATTATTTAGGATTTTTCACTTATTATAAATCATCTAGTTTGTCGGGCGTATGGCGGTATAATTGATTGAAATGTAGGGTGTGTCAAATGGTAAAAAATACTATACCTGAAAAAAGGGGAATGGAGTTGGTAATACATTACTTATAACCCAAAATCAGAAAATAAACAGAATGATTAAGCCAACATCTACAACTTTGTAATTGACAAAAACTCTTGATTCTCAAAATTTTATAAGATGATCAAATCGATTACAAAAACAATGCTCTTATTACTGCTATTCATCAGTTCCATTCAATTTACTGCATTAGGTCAAACTTGTTCGGGAACTGAAATTTTTACTACTCAACAGCAAGTGACGGACTTTTTTACCTCTGGCAATGGTGCGGGTTGTACGACTTTTACAGGAGATTTATTTTTTAATGATGCCTCTATTACTGATTTTTCATTAGCTTCTAACCTCACTACGGTTACTGGGTTTGTTACAATCCAAAATTCTAACGCTACTAATTTTAATGGCTTTCATAATATAACTTCTATTGGTACGGATTTAGCCATCATAAATGCACCTAATATTACTGATATGACTGGTTTTGATGCCCTAACGAGTATTGGTGATGACTTCGTATTTCAGAATAATGACGCTGCCACTAGTTTTGCCGGTTTGGAGAATTTAACTACTATCGGTGGTTATGCTAATATTCCTGAAAATGCTAGCCTAGTGGATTTCACTGGTTTGAATAATTTAACATCAATTGGTGAATATTTATGGATAGATGATAATGATGCTATGACTAGTTTGAATGGCTTAGGGTCTCTTGCGAGTTTAGGTGGATACCTGAAAGTAGAGCTTAATGATGCATTAACTACACTTGCTGGCTTAGATGTCTTAGACTATACTACTATCACTGATTTAATTATAACCTCTAATACCACTTTAGCAACTTGTGAAATCAGTGCTGTTTGTTCTTACATAGACAATGCTGGAACTAATACTATTTCAGGAAATGGAGCCAATTGTGCTGATTTAACTGCTGTTACCAACGCATGTGCCCTTTTACCAGTTGAGTTGATATCCTTTACAGTTATAGCAAAAGGAGAAACGGCTATATTGAATTGGGTGACAGCTTCAGAGGAAAATAATGAAGGATTTGCAGTAGAGCGTTCTGTTGATGGGCGTGATTGGGAAACCCTTGAATTCGTTGCAGGCCAAGGCGATACTAAAGTTCTTACACATTATGAAGTGGTAGATGCAGATGTATCCACACCTGTAGTATATTATAGACTAAATCAGATGGACTATGATGGTCATTCTACGTACTCAGACATTCAAGTGGTGCGGATAAATGCTAAAAATACATTGGAGGTTTATCCTAATCCAGCAAAGGATGTATTGTATATACAAGGACTTACAGCGAATCAAGCAACCATCCTAGATATGTTGGGACAAGAAATGACTGTACCTGTAGTTCAAGGGGAAATAGATATTCAAGATCTTAAAACCGGATTATATTTACTTCAAATAGGCACAGCTCAGGTCAAGTTTATTAAAGATTAAGATTGGGGCATATAAACAACAAAAGAGGTTAAAGAATTAAAGGTTCTTTACCTCTTTTGTTAATTCTGAAAGACTGTTTTTTGCATCTCCAAACAGCATTTTTGTCTTCTCGTGGAAGAAAAGCGGATTTTGTATACCCGCATAACCTGGACTCATACTTCTCTTCAACACAATAATGTTCTTGGCATTCCATACTTGAAGAACTGGCATTCCATAAATTGGACTACCAGGATTGTCCTCTGCTGCTGGGTTGACCACATCATTGGCACCTACAACAACGACTACATCTGTATTGGGAAGTACATCATTAGCTTCTTCTAAATCCAATAGTTTAGGATATGGGACATCTGCCTCGGCTAATAATACATTCATATGTCCAGGCATTCGTCCGGCTACAGGATGGATCGCATATTTGACATCAACGCCATTTTTTTCTAACAAGTCTTCTAGTTCTTTAACTGTTTTTTGGGCTTGGGCAACTGCTAGGCCATAACCCGGAACAAAGACAACGGATTGGGAATAATATAAAAGTATAGATAAATCATTATTGGTAATGGTCTTAGCGGTTTTTCCCTCAGTACCATCTGATCCAGCTGCTGAACCAGCTGATCCAAATCCGCCTATTATCACATTAAATAAGGAGCGATTCATGGCATTACACATGAGAATGGTCAAAATGGTACCTGCTGCTCCTACTAATATACCTCCAACGATCATGAGTTGGCTTTGATAGATGAATCCTGCTGCAGCTGCAGAGAGTCCAGTTAAAGAGTTGAGTAGGGAAATGACCACAGGCATATCTGCTCCGCCAATAGGGGCTACAAACGAAAATCCATAAATCAGCGTGATTACCAAAAACACATATAGAATGCTAGTACTAGGATCAGATACGGTCAACAATACCGATAGCACCAGTACAGCAATTAGCATGATTAGATTCAAAATATTATGGTAAGGCAATTGTACCTGACTATCATTGACCAAACCTTGTAGTTTTCCGTAGGCCAATAAGGATCCAGAAAAAGATACCAATCCAATCAAGAGTGCAAAGATGCCTATACCAATTTGGCTGGTACCCATTTGTATTTCTCCTTGATATAAAGGGAGAAGCTCTGTAATAGCTAATAAAGCTGCACAGGCACCACCCAAACCGTTCAGGACCGAAACTAGTTGCGGCATTGCTGTCATTTGAACACGTATGGCAGTCAACCATCCAATACCACCACCGATTAATAATCCGGCAAAAATCCATACATAGTTATTAGCTGCTCCTGATATGGGTATAAATAAGGTAACCAAGACACTAAATCCCATACCCAATGCTGCCAGGGTATTTCCTTTTCTTGCTGTATCGGGAGAACCTAATAATCTAAGTCCAAAAACAAAAGTCAGCACACCGATTAGGTAACTTATATTTAGAATAAATGTCGTTTTCATATTCACTAACTTTTATTTGGCTTTCTTTTTAAACATTTCTAGCATTCGATCGGTGACTTTGAATCCACCTACAATATTTATGGTGCCTAATACAATGCCTAAAACACCTAGACTTAACCTTAAGTATTCAGTTGGTTCAGCTGTTCGAATTAGGATGATGGCTCCGATTAGAACCACACCACTAATAGCGTTAGCTCCAGACATCAATGGTGTATGTAGGATGGTAGGGACCTTAGATATCACTTCAAAACCTAGAATAATAGTGAAAATAATCAGATAGATAAAAAATAAGTTCTGATTGAATGCGACCATAAAATTTTCCATAGCGTTAATCTTTAGGAATTTGTGATTAGTGCTCCTTGAACGATAGGATCCTCAGGATCTAGCGCTTTAGGCTCGTTTTTGAAAAGGTGTTTAAGCAAATTGAAAATGTTATTACTGAAAAGGGTACTGGAGTCCTGTGGCAGCTTTGCTGCCAAATTGGAATTCCCCATAATCCATACTCCCTGATGCTGGATTAATGCTTGATCTTTAGATAATTCGCAATTACCTCCAGTGGAAGAGGCTAAATCGATTATTACAGCACCTTCTTTCATTTTTTCGACGGTCTCCTTAGGTATTAGGATAGGCGCTTTTCGTCCCCTTACCTGTGCTGTGGTGACTATGATATCAGCATTAATAGCTCTATTTTGAACTTCTGCTCGTTGTCTTTTGATAAAATCCTCAGATTGTTCAACTCCATAGCCTCCAGCTTCTTTGTCTTCTACAGCTCCTTCTACCTCAACAAATTTGGCCCCTAAACTTTCGACTTCTTCTTTGGCAGCTGACCGAGTATCGAATGCCTCTACGATAGCCCCCAATCTTTTGGCGGTGGCAATTGCTTGTAAGCCAGCCACTCCCGCGCCCAATATGAGTACTCTTGCAGGTTTTATACTTCCTGCAGCTGTAATCATCATTGGCAAATACCGCGGTAATATATTGGCTGCCTCAAGAATAGATTTGTAACCTGCAACAGAAGCCATAGATGAAAGGACATCCATACTTTGAGCTAATGTGGTTCTAGGAATCATATCTAAGCTTATGGCTTGAACACCTATAATGTTTAATTTTTCAACAATATCTGGATCAGAAAAAGGTGCAAATTGTGAAATAACAATGGTTCCTTTCCTACATTGTTTATATGTTTCTACAGGTAATGGATGAATACTGATAAGTATATCAGCATTTTGGATCAAGGAGGTTCGGTCAGATATCTTTCCTTTGGCCTCTATGTATTCTTGATCTGAAAAAAAGGCATTTTTCCCAGCTTCTTTTTCGACGCTACAAGTAAACCCTAATTCTATAAGTTTGATGATAGTAGAAGGAATGATAGCAATTCGATTGTCATCTTTTTCCTTAATTATTCCAATATTCATATAGATGATAACTTAGTTTTTCATTATGGTCAGAACAAAATTTAGTGGATTTTAGATTCAATTAGGTAAATATTTATTTTTTTGACCTATTCTTATGGTTAGGTGATAGTGTTTTTTTCTAATACTCAATAATTGATTGAAACTATATGGAGTACATTCGTATTTATGAGACCATTAATCGTTCAGAACTTATTCAAATTAAGCTGATGTTCAATAAACTTGAATTGGATTATAAGATTTTGTTTGAGACTACTTTAGATGTAGCGGATGTTTACGGTTTAGGGACAAGGGGTGCAATTGTAGAAGTTAGACAAAAAGATGTAGAGGTTGCACAAGCAGTTTTACTGGATTTAGAATTAATTCAGATTGATGGAGAATTTGAAAAAGGAAGTTTTATTGAGTGGTTCGATAGGCGAACGAGTCAGATAAAACTCTTCAAAGATTTTAACCTAGAATTTAGGTTAGTCTTATTTTTGGTTTTTGCTGGGGTAATTCTACTTGCCATTGCATTACCATTATTGCTTAGGTTAAGTAATCAGTAGGTACTATGGGAATAGATAGATCTTCTGTAATGAAGGCCATTGGCCATATGCTTCAACTTCAATTAAATGAAGTAGATGAGCAACTTCAAAGTATTGGAGAGTCCAAAGCTCAAGAAACAAAGAGTAGTGCTGGCGATAAGTTTGAAACGGCTAGAGCTTTGATGCAGCGGGAGGAAGAAAAGTTAAATGGACAGTATTTGCGAATTCGTCAACAATTGGATCAATTGAAAGTATTTAAGCAGCAAAGCAAGCACTCTGATCGTGTTCAAGTAGGCAGATTGGTTATATGTGATCAAGCTAGCTTTTTTATTGGATTACCGGTTGGGAGGGTAGCAGTAGGGCCTGATTTTGTTTTTGCTGTATCTACGGATGCCCCTATAGGTAAACTTTTGATCGGAAAGCGTAGTGGAGATTTGGTTCAATTGGGAAATAACAGCTACAGTATTTTAAGTATTGAATAAAAAAAGCCCCGAATTTGTTCGGGGCTTTTTTATTATAGGCGGTATGAAATACCTCCATTAAAGAAATAAGGTGAACCTATACCGATTTCAAGGTTAACGCCTAGATTGTCCGTAAGGTATGCTCTCATGCCATATAAAAGTCTGTAAGAGAAATTATTTGCACTCAAGTTTTCTTCATCTACTAAACTTTCATCATTCCAGCCCCAGAAGGTCATACCCGCTCTTAGACCTGCATATTGGTCCATTTTGGGATTGTTTCCAAAGTGAAAAAGGGCTCTTGCTGCTACAGTATTTCTAGATCCTTGTACATTCACATTTTCTTCAACAATATTTACCATATCATCAAAAGATGTAATCACATCATCGTATGAGATGCTGCTGTATGATCCAGCAAGACCTACAGAGAAATTGTCCGTAACGCCAAAATCTGCATTTAGATACAAGGGTGGAATGGATTTTACATTTTCTCCAACAGATAATAATTTAGAGATAATAGAATATCCAGCCCCTGCTGAAATGACTACCTGACCTGATTCTTGTTGAGCTTTTACTTCATTTTAAAATGTAAAAGAAAAAACGGCGATAATTAAAACAAGAAGTTTTTAAATAATACTAAAATTGAGATTATAATATAAAATGGTTTATAGATTCAAATATTAAAGCTAATATAATTGATTTACTATACAGGCAGCATATGTAGGCCCTTATTCGTTATAATCACAAGATAGTAAGCGAATAAATCCCATCTCTTTTAGCATTCTTAAAAGCATATTAATTCTAAGTTAAAAAATGCGTACTGATAGTTAATATTAGTTAAGCAGAGCAAAAATCAAGCATTTAACTTAGCAATAGTTAAAACTGATTAGTTAGTAAACCATTACTTTTTGTTGCAAATCATCAAAGAAACCGGCAAATCTTTTGGCTTACCTGCTATCGGTCTAAATTTTATTTTGAATTATAGTTCATTAAAATAAACCATTCAATAATGAAAAATTTTATAAAGTTTCTAGGAGTAGCCTTCTTTGCTGCTTCCATCTTTACCTTCAATGCATGTTCAAGTGATGACGAAGTAATCATCGATGTAGTAGAAGGAATCAATGTATCTGACGGTTTGTATTTAGCTCAAGTAGGATCTGATCCTGAGTCAGGAGCTTTACTTTCTACGGAAAGTGTAGATGCGCCAGATTTCCAATCACAAGCAAGAACTGGATTCGTAGGTGGATATATTTACCTAGAAGCTGGTGATTATAACCTAGTACAAGTAACGAATAAAGAGGTTACGAATACTTGGGGTGGTTCTGTTACTCAGGAGACTGACGAAGGTTCACAGTGTGATTACAACACGTACAATGTAGCTAGCATGGAAGAAAACGGTGCAGCTATTAATGTATCTGAGTCTGGTCTTTACCGTGTAACAAATGACCAATTGAGAAGTGAAATGATTTTCTATCAAATCTACTTCCCTGGAATTATCGGTACTGCAACACCTGGTGGTTGGTCTGAAGAGACGTCTTTAACTGACGGATCAGTAACTGCTGATGGTGGTTCTTGGTCAAGAGCTGATGTAGTTCTTAGAGAAGGAGAGTGGAAAGTTCGTTTCAACTGTCGTTGGGCATTAGATAGAAAAATCGATCCACTAGGTGGTTTGGAAGAGTCTAATGGTTACATCATGTTTAACAACTTTGGTGGATCAGTAGATAACTTAACAAACGGTAACGATCAACCAAACATCGTACACCCCGAGGATGGCACTTACACAGTAACTATAACTTGGAATTCACTAGACGGATGGCAGGTAAATCTTGAGCGTACAGGTGATGCTCCTGTTTTGACTTTCGATCCAAATGATTATAACTTAGGTGTAATTGGTGATGCAACAGCAGGATCTTGGGATTCTGATAGAGATATGTTGTACAAATTAGATGGTACTACGCACAAATGGGTAGGTGTTGTTACACTTGCTGACGCTGGTAACTTCAAAATTAGAGCTAATGATGCTTGGGATTTCAACTTAGGTGGAACACTTGCAGCTGATGGCGAAACAGTTACATTGAGTGAAGGTGGAAGTGATATCCCTACTCCTGGAGCAGGTCAATACTATATCGTTGTATCAACTGACGATGAAGGTGATACTTGGCAAGCTACAATGACTGCAAATGGTTGGGGTGTAATTGGTGATGCAACAGCTGGTGGCTGGGATGCTGATCAAGATATGACAGCTGATGGATTTGATGCTGGTGTAACTACTTACACTTACTTAGGAACATTCGGAACTGGTCAATTCAAGTTTAGAGCTGGAGATGATTGGGCGATGAACCTAGGAGGAGATCTTGGTGCATTGACTTTCGATGGTAATAACATTGAAATTGCAACTGCTGGAGATTATCTAGTAACATTGACATTCGACGGGTCAACTTACATGACTACTATCGAAGCACAATAATCTGATTTAAGTCTGAAAAAAGGCGGGCATGTGTATACAGGTCCGCCTTTTTTGCTATTACTAACTGAGTACTCATCCAAAAAGCGGTGAGTAACATTAAATAAAAGGGTTCTATAATGGAAAAGTTGGTACTTAAAAACAACATCCCTTCAATCTTTAGAACTGTAGCTAGCTGTTTATTCTTGGTATTGGCAAGTATGCAATTACATGCACAGGTTACAGGTGTCATTAGTGATGAAACGACTGGTGAAGTTTTAATTGGGGTTAATGTTGTAATTAAAGGAGATGCTATAAATGGAGTCGTATCGAATATAGATGGTCGATATAGCATAAATGCTAATACAGGTGATGAGCTTGTATTTAGTTACCTAGGTTTCGAAGATTATTCGGCGGTAGTTGGTTCTGCTAATGAAGTGATCAATGTGAATCTAGTTGAATCTACAGAGTTATTGAAGGAAGTTGTTGTTGTAGGATATGGTAGTGTACAAAAAAAGGATTTGACAGGTGTTGTGGCCAAAGTGGATGAGCGTGATTTTAACAGAGGGGTAGTTTCTTCTCCAGAAAAATTATTGAGTGGTAAGGTTGCAGGACTTCAAATTACTAGTAATGGACAACCTGGTGGCGGATCTAGGATTTTACTTCGTGGAGCTTCTTCCTTGACCGCAGGTACTTCTCCACTAATAGTAATAGATGGAGTGCCGCTTCAAGTAAATGGAGCGGGTTATAACCCATTGAACTTTGTAAACCCAGCTGATGTAGCAGATATAACAGTATTAAAAGATGCCTCTGCAGCGGCTATTTACGGTTCAAGAGGTGCTAATGGTGTTATTATTATTACTACTAAGTCTGGGCAGAAAGGAAAACTAAAGGTGAATTATACCGGTAATACATCTGTTTCTGTGTTCCAAAATCCAAATATCGCTTTGAGTCCAACAAACTTTGTTAATGTAATCAATAACAAAGAGCCGGCTCAGTTGGCTAGATTGGGTGATGCAAATACGGATTGGGTAGATGAGGTAACGCGTAATGCTCAAAATACGGAGCATAACTTAACTCTATCGGGCGGAACAGGAAAAGTAAATTACCGATTCACTGGTGGATACCTAAATAATAATGGGGTTATCCTATTTGCTAATCACAACAAATTGACAGCAGGTACCAACCTAGATTTCAATTTGTTGGATAGTGATTTACAAATCAATATTCGTTCAAAATATGCAGATATCAATGAAAACTATGCTCCTAATGTATTAGGAACTGCTATTTTCTTTGATCCTTCTCATGCGGTATTAGATCCAGATTCTGAGTTTGCAGGATACTACCAGCACAATGGGGAACTAGCAGCAAAGAATCCTGTATCTACGCTAAATTTAGTTGAGAATACTGGTGATATCAATCGTTTTCTAAACTCTGCTTCTATTCGATACAATCTTCCTTTTGTAGAAGGTTTGAGTTTGAATACTCAATTGAGTTATGATAAAAGTGTTGGAGATGGTAGAAATTTTTCAAATCCACTTTTGAGAGAAGCATATGTTAACGGAGGATACCTGAAATACTATCAAGTAACAGAGGAATCATCCTCTTTAGAGGCTTTTGCTTCTTATGATAAAACGTTTGAAGGGATAGACTCTAAGTTGAATTTTGTTGCAGGTTACTCTTGGCAAGAAAAAACTTCTAGGACTGAAGAAGAATCGGGTAATATGTTAGTAGAAGAAGGTAATGATTGGATTTATACGGATACCTTGTCTATACCGGAACCTACTAGAGCATTGAACCGTTTGATTTCGTTTTACGGAAGAATGAACTTTAATGTTAAAGAGAAATATTTATTCACTGCTTCCTTACGACGTGATGGATCTACTCGTTTTGGTGCTGCAAATCGCTGGGGTTATTTCCCTTCTGCTGCAGTTGCTTGGCGTGTTTTAGAGGAGCCATTCATGTCAGGACTATCCAATACGTTCTCTAATTTGAAGGTTCGTGCCAGTTATGGATCTGTGGGTAATGAGCAATTTGGCGACTATCTATACTTTGTCTATTATTCTTATGGTGCAGATGATGCAACCTACCAATTCGGCCAAGAATATGTAAATACCCTTAGAGGTGTGGGAGTAGATCCTGATATCAAATGGGAGGAAACACAGTCATTGAATTTAGGAATTGACTATGGATTCTTTAATAATAGATTGAGTGGTTCCTTGGATGTATATCGCAAGTTTACGAAGGACATGCTATTCAGAGCTGCGACTTCTGCCTTTACAAATCTATCTGATCAGGTTATTACTAATATCGGGGAGATGGAAAACAAAGGAGTGGAGTTATTGGTGAATGCTGTTGTTGCAGATAAAGAAGATTTTGATTGGAATTTGAGTTTCAATGCTTCTTACAATAAGAACACAATCATAAAACTGGATAACGCGGATATCTCTGAAGGTATTATTTATACTACAGGAGGTATTAGTGGAGACGTTGGTCAGACTATTCAGGTGCTAAGAGTAGGAAATCCTATTAACTCATTCTACACGTATAATCACATCTATGACGCTAATGGCTTGCCATTACCAGATGGTGTGGATCATAACGGAGATGGCTTAGTGAATTTACTGGATACTTATGAGGATTTGAATGCAGATGGAAAGATCAATGAGGATGATTTGAATATCAAGCAAAGTCCGGAGCCAAATGTTTCACTTGGACTGACTTCTAATATTGCTTGGAGAAATTGGTCTTTAGCTGCAACGTTTAGAGCGAACTTTGGAAACTGGATTTACAATAATGTGTCATCTTCTACCGGGTTTTATGATAGATTGTATGACTTTGGGTTGAATAATATTCACCAGTCTGTGTTGACGACCAATTTCAATAATCGTCAATTGAAGTCTGATTTTTATATTGAGAATGGAAATTACATGAGACTGGATAACATTACTTTATCGTATATGTTCAAACCAAACAAGGTATTTGAAAGCTTGAGTGTGTACACTACAGCTACGAATATCCTAACCATTACCAACTACTCAGGTATGGATCCTGAGATAGCACTTAATGCTAATGGTATTGATAATAATTTGTATCCACTTGCCTTTACTATTGTGGCAGGGGTTAACGCGAATTTTTAAATAATGGCCGTTATGAAAAGAAATAGATTATATATCTGGGCTTTAGCCCTATTTATGTTGACGGGTTGTACAGATTTAGATGTGGTTCCTGAAAATGGACTTCCATCAAATCTGGCATTTACAACTGCTGATGCTTACCGGTCTTACCTGGCAAAGGTATATGCTAGTTATTCACTAACTGGGCAGGACGGACCTGCTGGTAACTCGGATATTTCCATTGTAAATGATGAAGGATTTACTTCCTATATCCGTGCTTATTGGAAAGCTCAAGAGTTAACTACCGATGAAGCTGTTATTGCTTGGACGGATGCTGGTATTCGTGATTTACATGAATTCAGTTGGTCTTCAGAAAATCAGTTTATTAAGGTTTTATACTACCGTATTTCTTTAATTGTTTCATTAGCAAATGATTTCTTGTCTCTATCTGAAGAGGAGACCATGGATGCACATGGTGTTTCTGAGGCAGATAAAGAGGTGATACGAGAATATAGAAATGATGCTCGTTTTTTGCGTGCATTAGCTTATTGGCATGCGCTTGATTTGTTTAGGAATGTGGTACTAGCCCAAGAGGTTAGTGTGGGATTCCCTGAGCAAGCTTCTCCTCAAGATTTATATAATTTTATTGCAACAGAACTTTCTGAAATTGAAGGTCAACTTCCAGCTCCTAGAAGTGGAGAATATGGTCGAGTAGATCAAGCAGGTGCATGGATGTTGCAGGCAAAATTATATCTCAATGCAGAAGCTATGATTGGTCAATCTTATTATGACGAGTGTCTAGTTGCTTGTGAGAAAATCATTGGTGCAGGTTATACCTTAGAACCAAACTATGAGGAATTGTTCATGAAGGACAATCATAATTCCAATGAGATTATTTTTGCACTTACAGCTGATGGTACACGCACGCAAAGCTGGGGATGTACAACCTTCTTAGTTCATGCTGCGATTGGTGGTTCTATGTCTGATGCAGACTCTGGTGTTTCTGGAGGATGGGCTGGATTGAGAACAACTAAGAATCTTGTAGAAAGATTTCCAGATACTTCTGGGGAATTGGATTCAAGGGCTATCTTTTGGACAGAAGGACAAAGTCTAGAAATAGCTGAAATCGGCCTATTTACGGATGGTATTGCTGTACCTAAGTTTAAAAATATAAACATTGATGGGGAAGCAGGAAGTAACGCTACTTTCCCAGATACAGATTATCCAATGTTCCGTTTAGCTGATGCATATTTGATGTATGCTGAAGCTACACTTCGTGGCGCTGCAGGTGGTGATTTAGGTCAATCTACTGATTTGATCAATGAATTACGTGTTCGAGCTTATGGTGATGACAGCGGAAATATTACTCAAACTGATGTAGATCTTGATTTTATCTTAGACGAGCGTTCTAGAGAGCTATATTGGGAAGCTGGTCGTCGAGTTGATTTAGTTCGATTCGGTTTGTTTACAAGTGCAGATTACCTTTGGCCTTGGAAAGGAAATGAATTAAATGGAAGAGGTGTAGAGGAATTTAGGAATATATTCCCGATTCCAGCTTCTGATTTGATTGCGAATCCAAACTTGGTTCAGAATCCAGGTTATTAAAAAAATCCCGAGCTATTTAGCTCGGGATTTTTTTATGATGAGGTCAACGATTTTCTATACAAGTTGGGCGCTTGGTTTTTATATTTTTTAAAGGTTCTATTGAAGTTGGCGAGACTTTCAAAACCGGCTTCATAAGCCACTCGTTTAATCGCCCAATCTGTTTTAATTAGATATTGACAGGACTTCTCAATTCTTATAGTATTTAAATAATCAACGTAAGTACTTCCCGTGTTCTTTTTGAACCATCTACAGAAAGATGGAGGTGTTAAGCCTGCCATACCTGATACTTGATCTAAGGAAAGGTTTTTGTTGAAATGCTCCGTGATATATGTAGTTACCTCATTAATCCTGTGATGATGTTTTTTGAGGTCCTTATTCTCATCGAAGCTTATACTAGATAGCGTCTCGTAGGTTTCGTCCTCTACCATTTCGTTAATCACCTCTAATAGATAAATCAATCTAGTTAGGGGCCTTGCTTCTTGAATATCTAAAATCTTTTGTTTGACTTCTTGACTAGCGTTTGGGAAGTAAATCCCGTATTTCGCTAAATGGAAGAGCTTGTTTATTTTTTCACATTCTCTGAAATCCTTGAATAGATCATTGGAGAATTGGATACCATACAGTACCTGATTGCCTTCTTCCACTTTATTGGATATGTGATTATGGGGAAGATTTTTTCCAAACAATACTAGATCTCCTTCTTCATAAGGCTGTATGCTATCTCCTACGAATCGTATACCCGTACCTTTATGGATATAGGTAATCTCAATTTCTGGATGATAGTGCCAGAAAGACTCCCAAGATGCTGCTTCATTCTTGTAATAATGAAACGTTTGTGAAGCATCCTGAAACCGAATGGTTTCTAGTTTTGGATTTGATGAAGACATCATAGCTCTAAATATGAGTTGTCTTTAATTTAATAGATACCTACTGAGTTTACAAGATTTTATCCCTTACATGCACTATTTTATCTATTTTTTACCATATCACGACCTAAAATTAGCATTTATTTGGGTTTCGTTTTTTATTGTGATTAATGATTTGTTTTTTTGAAAAAAATCTGAACATGCTAAAAAACTTACTACTAATTATTGTATTTGGATGGGCTATTCAAATGAATGCTCAGAATACAGTAGGCCTTATTTCATCTTCCGATGAATCGGATCCAGGCTACACCTTGTTTTCTCCCATTCCGAGTAATGAGATATTCCTGATTGATAATTGTGGAGAGCAAGTACATAGCTGGCAAGCAAGTGGCAGTCCTTCATTATCTTGTTATCTGTTACCTGATGGTAGTCTTTTACGTCCAACTGGTGATCCAGATGCCTTTTTTCATGCTGGAGGAGCAGGAGGAATAATTGAAAAAGTAGATTGGGATGGTAATATTATATGGACCTACAATGTATCAGATTCCCTGCATTGTCAACATCATGATATTGAATTATTGCCTAATGGCAATATACTAGTGATAGCATGGGATTTATATGATACCGAAGCACAGGTAGCCAAAGGACGAACTACTATTATTGATCCACTTTGGTCAGAGAAGATTATAGAGATTGAGCCTGATTATGTGAATGGTGGGGGTACTGTTGTTTGGGAATGGAAAGCATGGGATCACCTAATTCAAGATGTTTCTGATACTTTAGAAGGCTTTGGAGTAGTCTCTGAGCATCCGGAGTTAATTGATATCAATTTCATAGGTATTGATAATGGAAGCCCTGACTGGTTGCACTTTAATTCTTTGGATTATCATGAAGGTTATGATCAGATTGTAATTAGTGTGCACCACAGTAGTGAGATTTGGATTATAGACCACTCTACTACAACAGCAGAAGCGGCTTCACATAGTGGAGGTAATTCAGGAAAAGGAGGTGATTTACTATATCGTTGGGGAAATCCGGTTGCTTATCAGCAAGGTACGGTAGATGATCAGCAATTGCATAAACAACATGATGCTCAATGGATTCAGGATTCATTGGTTCACGGAGGCATGATTTTGATTTTTGATAATCAGGAATTCTTACCAATAGAAGGATCGGCAGTTGATGTGGTAGAAACGCCTGTAGATGCTGAAGGGAATTATGCTTATTCAGGTGGAGCGTATTTGCCTGAATCAACCCACTGGACATATCAAGCTGATCCAGTTACTGATTTTTATTCTCAAAGAATTTCAGGAGCACAAAGATTGAGCAATGGAAATACCTTAATCTGTCAGGGTAGAGGTGGGCGCTTCTTTGAGGTGGATTTGGATGGAAATATAGTTTGGGAATACATTAATCCAGTTAGTGCAAATGGAATTATTGAACAAGGGTTTCAACCTGTACAGAATAATGTATTTCGTGCTACTCGATATCCATTAGACTTTTTGAATGTTCCAGCTGACGAATTAGATCCTATTGGACCTATTGAAACTGGTTCTGATTACGATTGTACCTTAGTGTCTAATGAGGAGATAGTATCTAATCCACTAACGTTCAAGGTAAGCCCTAATCCATTTAAGGATATGATTTACGTTGAGATTGTTTCAGGAGATTTGGATATGGATCTTATTGTAGTTGATATGTATGGAAAGGTAGTTTATCAAGAAAAAATAGATAGTCAAACCCATACATTGACCTTGGATAGCTCTTCTTGGGCAGCTGGTGTGTATGGTGTAAGTATTCGCAATACATCAGGCACTCAAAGTACATTAATTGTTAAATAATAAGGCAAGTTAAATTGGCCATTTAAACGGAATGGATACTACCGGTAATTATTACCGATAGTATCCATTTTTTTATGCTTTTATTTTTGGAGTGTAAACCTCGAAAGTTCTATGTTATTTCATCTCAATAGCTTATAAAAAAAGATACCTAGAAGCGGTGAATTTTATGATTTGCTTATTCCTTACTTTATTTTAATTTTTATTTTTTTGGCTTTGTTAATAATTGTTCTATTTTTGCCCGCCCCAAGGGAATTTTTCCTTCAAAATACTAGTGTTTACAAGGGTTTTGAAGATACTGTATGTTATAGAATTCCATTGTGTGAAAGTAAGATTTTACCTAATTTTGGTCGGCTAAACTATGGTTGACTAAGCAAAAATTTGTTCTTCATGAAAATTGATATGAACAACCCATGGCACAAGGTAAGTGCCGGAGAGCATGCCCCTGACCTAGTAACTGGAATTATTGAGATTCCAAAGAACACAAGAGCCAAATATGAATTGGATAAGGAGACAGGTATGTTGAAGATGGATCGAGTATTGTATTCGGCTATGTATTATCCGGCAAATTATGGGTTTATCCCTCAGACCTATTGCGATGATAAAGATCCACTAGATATTTTAGTCTTGTCACAAATTGATATTGTCCCAATGTGCTTAGTGGAGGCCAAGGTAATTGGTGTGATGCGTATGTTAGATGGTGGAGAGTTGGATGATAAAATTATTGCGGTTGCAGCGGAAGATATGAGTGTGAATCATATCAATGACATATCACAGCTTCCAGGCCATTTCTTTAAAGAATTGAAAAACTTCTTTGAGGATTATAAAAAGTTAGAGCACAAGAAAGTATTAGTCGAAGATTTCCAAGATGCAGATGTTGCCAGGAAAGTCATAGAGCAAAGTATGCAAGATTATAAAGCGTATATCGCTCAAGCAGAAGTTTTAGTATAAAAAAAGGGCTACTCAAGTAGCCCTTTTTTTAATTTGACCATTATGGGCATAATTAGCGATCTAAAATTTGTATTTTAAAGAAAAAAATGCGTTTCGCTCTTATACCACTCCTATGTTTATTTGCCATAACTGCTCTAACCCAATCGTCCACTTATCAACGCGTATCAATACCTATCGAAGGTCCTTCCAACTTTAACGAATTACTGAGTTTAGGTTTGGCTATCGATCATGCATATTTCGGTTCAGATAAATCTTTAATCCATGATTTTAATGCTAGCGACCTAGCCAAGTTATCCGATGCAGGATTTTCTTATTCTGTTATAGTAGATGACTTATCGTCTTTTTATGCTGCACAATGTGCAGATCCAGCTCATTTCCATAGCCATAGTCCTATCATTAATGAGGATTGTGAAGTAGAAGAGGTGATGATCGAAACACCAATTAACTTTCAAGAAGGCAGTATGGGTGGCTATCTGACCTATGAGGAAGCATTAGAAGAATTAGATCAGATGCAGGCATTATTTCCAGATTTGATCAGTTTTAAACAAGTTATCAATGATCAGCTTACGCATGAGGGAAGGCCTATTCATTGGGTTCGGATTTCGGATAATCCAAATGATGACGAGGACGAGCCGGAGGTGCTTTATGATGCTTTAACCCATGCTCGGGAGCCCATGGGATTGATGCAGATGACTTTTTACATGTGGTATTTATTAGAAAATTATGAAACGGATGATGAGATTCGGTTTATAGTGGACAATACAGAGCTGTACTTTGTACCTATTGTTAATCCGGATGGCTATGTATATAATGAAACTATTGAGCCTAATGGAGGTGGTTTATGGAGAAAAAATCGAAGATTAAATCCGGATGGAACCTATGGTGTCGACTTAAATCGCAACTTTGGTTTTGGTTGGGGATATGATGATCAAGGATCTTCACCTATTTTTGAATCAGGAGTTTATCGAGGACCGGAAGCTAATTCGGAACCAGAGACCCAGATGCTACAGGATCTATGTAATAATCATGAATTTCAATTTGCTTTGAATTATCACTGCTACGGAAATTTATTGATTTTACCTTGGGGCTATTTGGATAGTCCAACCAATGAAGAGGAAGCTTTTGATTTATTTGCCGAAGCTTTAACGAAAGAAAATAATTATTTAGCTGGTTCTCCTCTCGAAACAGTTGGTTACACTGCCAATGGGGTGGTGGATGATTGGATGTATGGGGATGTGCAGGAGAAGGAAGCAATCTATTCTATGACTCCTGAAGTTGGACCTGCCTTTTTAGGTTTTTGGCCTCCTGCTGCCTTAATGGAGGATTTGGCCAAAACAGCGCTGCGGCAAAATCTAAATCTAGCACAATTACCCCATAATTTTGGGTTGATTGATTTAGCCTATGATGAAGTTTTGATTGGTACAGATGGTCAGATTGAATTTGATTTAAAAAAGTATGGACTTTTAGATGGGTCTTTTGAATTGAGTCTGAATACCATAGTAACGGATATATTGGTTACCGATCCAACTATTACTGTTGCACCCGCTTTTGGTGAAACCGCCTCCGGAAGTTTTTATTTTTTAGTAGGACCCAATACTACAGCAGGTACGGTCATACCTTTTGTTTTGTCTATAGATAACGGGCAATATGTTCAGGATTTAGCTTTTGAGATCAATTATGTTGGTCAAGGTATACAGGAGACGGAGGAATTATTGAGTAGTGGTGAGGACTTGACTGCTTGGGAGGAAACCAATGAGTGGGGTCTAACTAGTGCTGAATATTATAGTGCTCCAGGTTCCATTACGGATTCGCCAGTTGGATCTTATACCAACAATGCGGAAAACGTTTTAACCAGTCAAGCTTTTACCATTCCAAGTAGTGCAGATGAAGCTTGGTTGGAGTTTTATACTAAATGGGATATAGAATCTGGGTATGATTATGTTCAAATTCAAGTAGAGGATTTGTCAAATAATTCCATAGAACCTTTGTGTGGATTATATACAACCAATGGTGCTGGAGGTTTTCAGCCATTGGATGAACCCTTATACGATGGGACCCAGAATTCTTGGGTATTGGAGCGGATGGATCTAAGCCCTTATATTGGTCAAGAGATCCAAATTCACTATGTATTAAGGTCTGATAACTGGGTAGAAGCGGATGGATTTTATTTTGATGATATGGAGGCATATATGGTGAGCAATGATATTGTAGATCATATTGTTCCAGTTTTTGAGCAGCAAAAGGTGCAAGTTTATCCTAACCCTGGGGCGCATGCTTTAAATATTGAATGTAGTGCTTCAAAAATAGATCAAGTACAAGTATTTGACCTATATGGAAGACTTTTACACCAATCTATTGTAGATGATACTTTTTACCAAATCAATACTTCTTTTTGGCGTAAAGGGATGTATGCCATACAAATTCAAACGGATGAATCTGTAGAGCTTGTTTCTTGGGTGAAGCAATAAGTAACATATCCATATTTGTCTTGTTTTTGGACCTGCCTTTTATGTAAAGTCTATTCAATCAAGAATTTTATATTTGCGAATAAACCATTAAGCATATGACCTTTGTTGATCAAGTCACGCAATGTATACAAGCTTCTGAATCGGATGGTTCTATTATGGAGCGTACTGAAGTCCTTTCGGGATATTCTGGGAAAAAACTATATGGCACCTTGCAGCGATTAGCTAGGGAAATACTTACAGAAGATACCTGTTATTTAGAAGTGGGTGTCTATCAGGGGCTTACCTTGCTTTCTACTGCTATGGTTGCTCCAGAATGCACGTTTATAGGGATAGATAATTTTGCATTTTTTGATCCTGAAGGAAAAAATAAAGGAATAGTTGAGGCGCGCACACAAACCCTTGGATTGACCAATACCAAATTGGTTAATATGGATTACGAAGATGCCCTTGAACAATTAGACAAGCACTTAGATGGGAAAAAAATAGGCATATATTTTATTGATGGCCCGCATGATTACCGCAGTCAATTGATGTGTTTGCAATTGATTCAACCCTATTTATCAGATGATGCGGTAATTTTGGTTGATGACTCCAACTATAGGCATGTGCGGCAAGCCAATAGGGACTTTTTATTTACTAATCCCACATTTAAATTATTATTTGAGTCTTATACGCCTGCCCATCCAATGAATCTTAGAGGAGAAGAAAAAACAGTCGCACTTGACGGTTGGTGGGATGGGATAAATATCATTGTTAAGGATTCCAAGGATGAGTTAGAGCGTATTTATCCACCTACACTTCGTAGTCGTAAATTGTATGAAAACGAGCACTTACTACAAGCTGCTCAGTATCCGGAGCAAATCCTTTTAGCTTGGGAATTAATTAAGAAGTTTAGATTATTTCCAATACTCAATTTAATTAGAAAGCCTTCCAAAATTTTTACCGGTAGATTCAAAAATGCGAATACTTATTCAGGGGAATTTGCCAATCAGCCTAGGTTTGCCCCAAAACGATCATAGGGTTTTACAGACTTTTTGATTATATTTTGATAGTCAAACTAATATACTATCGAAATGAGGTTGAATTACCATTTAATTTTTGCTTTTGCTTGGAGTTTTTCACTCAGTTTACAAGCTCAAGATACGTTCTCTATCGTGGCTATGGATAGTGAAACAGGGGAGGTGGGAAGTGCAGGTGCTTCTTGTGTGGATTTATCCAACTTTCCTTCTATATATGGAGATGATTTTTTAGGTCAATTAATACCGGGGCAGGCGGCTATTAATACACAGGCTTATTATTTGCCAGCTAATCAAAACAATGCTAGAAATCAAATTCTAAATGGTAGCTCACCTCAAGAAACTATTGATTGGTTAATCGCTAATGATGTGCAAAATGCGCCCCAGTTTAGACAGTATGGTATTGTTGCTTTAGTAGATAATGTAGTAGAATCGGCTGGTTTTACTGGAGCTTCTACTGATGATTATAAAGGTCATTTGACTGGCCCAGGATATGCTATTCAAGGGAATATTTTGCTGGGTCCGGAGATATTGGAAGATATGGAGGAGCAGTTTTTGAATGCCGAAGGCGATTTAGCTTGTAAACTCATGGCGGCTCTTCAAGGAGCCAATGTAGTCGGAGCTGATACTAGATGTGCAGATAATGGGTCATCTTCTTTATTTGCATTTTTAAAAGTGGCTCAACCCGAAGATGTGGAAGGTCAACCTTCTTTCTTGGTCTCTGTAAGTACTAATGATGGAGCAGGTATAGAGCCCATTGATTCCCTTCAAACGCTTTTCGATATGGAGAAAAATTGTTTGGATACCTCAACAGAATTAGCTCGATTAAGCGATCAAATTAAAGCATATCCGAATCCTTTTTCCGATCAAATTCAATTTAGTATTTCTGATCCTGCAGGGCTTCAATATATAACCATATATAATGTACATGGAGGTGGGCTGATGTTTAATGAGTCAATCATTCCATCGTCTATTCCAACTTCAGATTGGCCAGCAGGGGTCTATTGGGTGAAAATAGTGACGGATGATGACATCCTTTTTAGAAAACTAGTTAAACCATAAAATATTCCATTTTGGCCAAAACACATTTTTTAAAAGTTTGCTGTATTTCTTCTCCGGAGGAAGCTCAATTGGCATTGGATCATGGGGCTGACTTTTTAGGATTAGTGGGACCAATGCCCTCAGGACCAGGTATTTTGACACTAAATGAGATAAAAGCTATTGTAGGTTCTATTCCTGTTTATGCCAAAACGGTGCTCCTAACCAGTAATGAAAAAGCTTCAGCTATTATAGCAGATTATAACATAGTTCGAACAAAAGCGATTCAACTCGTTAGAGAGCTACATATACATGAGCTTTCAAAAGTGCGAACTGCTTTGCCTGATGTAATTATCCTAGCTGTAATCCATGTGGAAGATTCTACAGCTATTGATCGAGCATTATCCTATGAGCAATACGCTGATTTCATTTTGTTGGATTCAGGTAAACCCACTGCTGGAATTCTTGGTGGTACTGGCAATACACATGATTGGTCAGTAAGTCGAAGGATAGTTGAGGAAGTTCAAATACCGGTATTATTAGCTGGAGGTTTGAACGCTCAGAATGTTAAGATAGCCATCGAAGAGGTGTCACCTTATGGAGTGGATTTGTGTTCAGGCATTCGAACAAATGGAAATTTGGATAAGGAAAAGCTTCAAGATTTTGTAGAGCAACTTTAAATTAAAATCGCTGGTTTTGATAATTAAATAGTAAAAGTTATATCCAATGATAAGAACAATTTTTTTAGTGCTAAGTCTAATTATTCTTAGTATAAGCTCAGTTGATGCACAACGGAAAAAGAAAAATCAAGCAGAAGAATCTAGTCTAGTATCAAGTTTTGATGCTAAATACTATGGAAGTCTTCAATGGAGGAATATTGGTCCATTTAGAGGAGGAAGAAGCAATGCTGCAAGTGGGGTTATAGGAGATCCGTTAACGTATTATTTTGGTTCAGTAGGTGGTGGTGTTTGGAAGACTACTGATGCAGGTGTTAGTTGGTCAAATATCACTGATGGGTTTTTCAAAACTGGAACAGTTGGAGCAATAGAAGTGGCACCATCAGATCCTAATGTGATCTATGTTGGTATGGGAGAACATGCAGTTCGCGGAGTGATGACTTCTTCCGGAGACGGGATTTATAGAAGTACTGATGCAGGTAAGACGTGGACGCATAAAGGCTTAGAAGATACCAAGCATATTTCTGATATCGCTATTCATCCCGATAATCCAGATTGGCTTTATGTGGCTGCTCAGGGAGCATTTTGGAATGATTCGGATAGCAGGGGAATCTACATGAGTAAAGATGGGGGGGATTCATGGGAAAAAATACATGAAGTAAATGCTTCAACTGGAGCAGCAGATATAGTAATGGATGCAAATAATCCACGTGTTTTGTATGCAGCATATTGGGACCATAGAAGATTGCCTTGGCAAGTTCGTTCTGGTGGGCCTGGTTCAGCTATTTACAAGTCTGTGGATGGCGGACAAAGTTGGAAAAAAATAGTCAATGGATTACCAGATCTTTTGGGTAAAATATCTGTAACTGTCTCACCAGCTAATTCCAATCGATTATATGCTAATATTGAGGCCGAGGGAGAAAAGGGTGGTGTGTACCGCTCAGATAATGGGGGCGCATCTTGGAGGCAAATGAATAAAGATAGAGTGACTGTTGCGCGTGCTTGGTATTACATAGAAATTTTTGCAGACCCACAGGATGAAGAAACAGTTTACGTGTTGAATGCACCTATGCTTAAATCAATCGATGGTGGTAAAACCTTTACTCCAATTCCAAACCCACATTCGGATCAACATGATTTATGGATCAATCCTGATCAACCTAATAATATGATCTTAGCTAATGATGGGGGTGCTTGTATTACTTTCAATGGCGGAAATACTTGGTCTTCGCAACAAAACCAACCGACTGCGCAATTTTATAGAGTTATAACTGATAATCAATTCCCTTATCGAGTTTATGCTGGTCAACAAGACAATTCAACTGTTTCTATAGCTAGCAAAACTATGGGAGGTGGGATTTCAAGGCAAGATTGGTATCCTGTAGCGGGTGGAGAAAGCGCTTTTATTGCCTTTGATGATGCAGACAATCCTAGAGTGACTTATGGAACTAGTATACAGGGGTTTGTTGATGCATACGATGTTGTGAATCAAACCTCCAAAGATATTATGGCACATCCTTCTATTAATTTAGGTACACAGCCGAAAGATCAGCCTTACCGATGGAACTGGAATAATCCAATCATTAATGGATATAAGGCTAAGAATGTGCTGTACCATGGTGCTCAGTTAGTTTTAGAAAGTACGGATGGAGGATATAATTGGAAGGAAATCAGTCCAGATTTAACCCGAAATGATTCTTCAAAACATGATTCTATGGGTGTACCATTCACGAATGAAGCTGCAGGAGGAGAGGTGTACAATACCATTTCATACCTAGCTAATTCAATGCATGAACCTGAACTTTTATACGCTGGTTCTGATGACGGATTAGTGCATATTCGTAAAGATGAAGAATCCGAATGGGTCAATATAAGTCCTTTGATGGAAGGAGAATCTTTGGTTAATGCTATCGAAATATCTCCTCACGATCCTGCTAAGGTGTATGTAGTTATTACTCGATATAAATTTGGTGACCATAGACCTTTTATTTTTAGATCGACTGACTATGGTCAAACTTGGGAAAATATTGGCGCTAATTTAAAGGATAGTGATTTTGTGCGTGTGGTGCGGGAGGATCCAACCTTGGAAGGTTTATTATATGCCGGTACAGAACGCGGACTTTTTATTTCTTTCGATGATGGGCAGTCCTGGTCTGCTTTCCAATCAAATTTGCCGGTTTGTCCAATAACTGATCTAATCATCAAGGATAATGATTTAGTAGCTTCTACTTCTGGTAGGGGTTTTTGGATTTTAGACGACCTGGGTGGATTGCAACAGGGTAAAGGTCAATTAGATTCAGCTCAGGTTGTATTAATACAACCAAAACCAACACATAAATTTGTGCTCGGTGGAGGCGGGGGACCGACTAATGGTAAAAATCCTTTGGTAGGTGTTACTATTGATTATTATTTGCCATACGATATAAAAGCAACCGATACACTAGAGTTAAGTATATTGAATGAGTCTGGTGATGTAATTCGCTCTTATTCGAGTTTAAAAGATGAATCTTTCCAATCATGGCCAGGTGGTCCAGTACCCAAACAAGTGCTGCCACTAGGGAAAGGCATGAATCGTTTCAATTGGGATTTACGTCGCGAAGAAATTCCAGCTATTGATGGTGTATTTGTATTTGGAAGCCCAGTTGGTGCCATGGTTGGACCTGGTACCTACAGAGCACAATTAAGCTATAAAGGGCAAGTTCAGGAGCAGATGGTAGAAGTATTGGCAGATCCTAGAATAGATGCAACGGAAGCAGATTACACCTATCAACAAAAGTTATTGGATCAATTAGATAAGGCTGTACGCGATATCCATGAATCTATCATTAAGGTTCAAGCTGCACGAGGTCAATTGGAGGCTTTAGCTGAGCATATTCCTGCTGATGAACAGTATGTAGCTTTAACTGAGCAGGCAAAGGCACTAGCAAAAAGATTAAGTGAGTGGGAGGCCGAATTGATACAACCTAAGCAAAAGACTTTCCAGGATGTGATTAATTTTGAGAATCAATTAAGTTCTGAATTGCTGAATTTAATGGGTAAAGTTGATGCCCCTGATCCACATCAGCCTACTGCACTAGTTCAGAATATTGAGATGCGCATAGGAGAGTGGACCTTTCTTCAAGCTGAATTAGAGGATTTGATTCAAAAGGATCTCAAAGCTTTTAATGATGCTTATCTAAGAGCTGGCTTACCAGTCATTATTATGAAAGATTAATATTTAGCTATTATGGATGAAAGCCGTAAAACATGATTTGTTTTACGGCTTTTTGGTTTTAGGATTGATATAACTTTTTCAACGTCCTATTGTTTTCATTTCATGCAGACAATCAATATAGTATGGATGAAAAAGGATATTCGCCTGAATGATCATGCCCCGCTGCATGCAGCACAACAGGCTGGAATACCCTATTTGATTGTCTATTTATTTGAGCCGAATATGTTACAAAGGCCTGATGTTTCACTAAGGCACAGTCAATTTATTTATCATTCTTTATTGGACTTACGCCATAATCTAGGCTATAACAGCCACTTATTGCATGTTTTGTATGGTGATAGGCAAGAGATTTTTCAATACTTATTTCAGCAGTTTGAGGTCCAGACAGTTTTTTCCTACAGAGAAAGTGGCACCCAATTTTCTTGGGATTTAGATAAATCAATTGGATTATTTTTTGAACAGTCAGGAGTTAAATGGCAAGAACTTCCTAGGGATGCCATTAAGCGAGGAATCAAAAATCGTCAAGGATGGGATAAGCATTGGTTTGCAGTTATGCATAAGGATGTGCTATTATATGAGGAAAAAACTGAACAGCGTCTAGTATTTGACCATTCTTTCTTATTACCAGAAGACTTTGTACTTAACCTGGAAGCTTTTCCAAATCTTTATCAACCTGCTGGGGAGCGAATGGCATGGAAATACCTAAAGGATTTTATGGAAAACAGGTGCAAGGATTATAGCAGGTATATTTCAAAGCCCACGGAGAGCAGGATAGGCTGTAGCCGACTTTCTGTTTATTTAACTTATGGGAATATTTCTGTTAGACAAGTTTATCAGTTTGTTAAACATCATCCAAACACTAAAAAGTATAAATTTCCAGTACAATCCTTTTTGTCAAGGTTAAAATGGCAAAATCATTTTATACAAAAATTTGAGGTTCAGTGTAATTATGAAAATCTATTTTTGAATCCTGCTTATGAGAGAATGACTTATTCGAATAACCAAAAATGGGTATTGGCTTGGGCTGAAGGAAAAACAGGAATACCAATGATTGATGCGAGCATGCGCTGCCTACATGCTACTGGTTGGATTAATTTTAGAATGCGTGCTATGCTGGTCTCTTTTTTTACGCACCATTTGGATCAAGACTGGCGCAATGGGGCATATATTCTAGCCAATTATTTTTTAGATTACGAGCCGGGTATTCATTATCCACAGTTTCAGATGCAAGCTGGAACGACAGGAGTCCATACTTTACGAATTTATAACCCCGTAAAGCAGGGAAAGGAGCATGATCCTTGCGGAGTGTTTGTTAGAAAGTGGATTACAGAACTTAAAAATGTTCCAGATGCTTATATTCATGAACCATGGGAAATGACTGATATGGAGATGCTTATGATAGGTTTGGACTTAAAACGTGATTATTTTGTTCCAATAGTGCAAATAGATGCTGCTGCTAGAGCGGCAAGAGAAAAATTATGGACCTTCAAAAAACGCCCAGAAGTCAATAAATACAAGGATAATATATTAGACAAACATACCCGAAAAAAATAATTGTTTAGTTTTAATTGGAATTACCTAAACAATTTTATTAAATTTCGTTAAACAATTATTTGTCTTACAGGTTATAAGACAAAATATTTTTTTAAATAAACTAACTACGATGGAATTTTTATTATTTGCAGTAGATCCTGGGTCTGATCCAGTAGCATTTACATTCTTTATCGGCTGCATGGCAATGGCAGCAGCTTCAGTTTTCTTCTTTGTTGAAAGAAACAGTGTAAGTGACAAGTGGAAATTGTCATTATTAGTTTCAGCATTAATCACGGGTATTGCAGCAGTGCACTATCTATACATGAGAGATGCTTGGGCAGCAGTAGAAGGAAACACAACTGCACTCCGTTACATTGACTGGACTCTTACAGTACCATTAATGTGTGTGGAATTTTATCTACTTACCAAAGCAGCTGGTGCAACTAAAGGCCTTATGTGGAAACTAATCATTGCTTCCGCTTGGATGTTAGTAGCTGGTTACATTGGTGAAACTACAGCTAATGGAGACACAGGTACATCTGTAATGTGGGGTGTTTTATCTACAGTTGGTTATGTTTATGTATTGTATACTGCTTGGATGGGAGAGGTCGCTAAGCTTGCAGAAGCTTCTGGTGATGCTGTCGTTCAGAAAGGTGTTCGTACATTAGCATGGTTCGTATTAGTAGGTTGGGCTATCTATCCAATTGGTTACATGTGTATGCCTGGTGGATGGTTGAATACCGGTTTAGGATGGGAACCATCAAATGTAGATTTATTCTACAACATTGCCGATGCAGTCAATAAGATTGGATTCGGTCTTGTCGTTTACTCTATCGCTGTAAGCAGTGACAAATAAAACTGAAGTGGTTGGGATATCCCCAACCACTTTCTTTTTTTCTTAGAAAAAGCACTCACTAGTTAACCTTACAAGCACACCTTTTATAGCATTTCAACTCTTCTTGTTGAAATGTGTTTCTTTTTTTGTGAAACATAATAAGTCAAATCTACCTTCCAAAGTTTGCCTAGTATGCTCTAAGCCTTTCTCCTGGCGTAAGAAATGGGAAAAGTGCTGGAATGAGGTAAAGTACTGCAGTGAACGCTGCAGACGATCAAAAAAAACTGCGGTCAAACATGCATAAGCTTTTACTTCCAAATCAATTATTCAATCTTTCGGTTGAAAGCCTAGGTTCTTATCATTTCATACTTGTTGAACATGATTTGTTTTTCAATCAGTATGCTTTTCATAAAATGAAATTGGCTTTCCATAGAGCAAGTATGAAGCGCTATGCGCAATATTTGGTAGATAGCGGATTTGAAGTTACTTATATAGAGGCCGTTGAAATAACTTCATCATTTAAAGCGCTTTTTGAATCCTTAAACCAAACTGGAGTCCAGACCATAGAGCTTTATGAGCCTGTAGACAATTGGATTGAGAAGCGGGTGCGTGCAGCTGCAGCATCTAGTGCTATTCAGTTGGTTTTTGAGCCTAACCCAGCTTTTATGACTTCTACAGAAGCATTAAAAAGCTTCTTTGGAAAAGCCAAGAAAAGATATTTCCATAATGACTTTTACATTAGTCAACGCAAATCTCTTGACATATTAGTGGATACCCAGCAAGAACCTGTTGGTGGTCAATGGAGTTTTGATGCGGATAATCGCAAGAAATATCCAAAAACGAAATTGCCACCCACTACTAATTATGCTCCCTTTTGCTCCTATTATGAAGAGGCATTCTCTTATGTGGAACAACATTATTCTAATAATTACGGACGTTTAAATAAGACGAAGCTATATCCAATTGATCATTCCGCAAGTCAAATTTGGTTAGAAACTTTTTTAACCGAAAGATTTCTAGAATTTGGACCCTATGAAGATGCTATGGTCCAAGGTGAAAGCACACTCAACCACAGTGTCCTAACACCTATGTTAAACACTGGTCTACTCACTCCAGAATTTATAATTAATCGAAGTATTCAATATGGTTTGGAACATGAAATTCCATTGAATTCTTTGGAGGGTTTCGTTCGTCAGATTATTGGATGGCGAGAATTTATTCGAGGATTTTATGAATATCATGGATCAAAGATTCGAACGACTAACTATTGGGGCTTCAAACGTAAAATTCCAAAGTCATTTTATGATGGTAGTACAGGGATACCTGTATTAGATGATGTGATTCAGCGCTTGAATGAAACAGGCTATAATCACCACATTGAGCGATTAATGGTCTTAGGTAATTTTATGTTGCTTTGTGAATTTGATCCTGATGAGGTATATCGTTGGTTTATGGAGATGTATATTGACGCTTACGATTGGGTAATGGTACCAAATGTATATGGTATGAGTCAATTTGCAGATGGTGGATTAATGGCTACCAAGCCATACATAAGCGGAAGTAATTACATCTTAAAGATGAGTAATTATAAGAAAGGTCCATGGCAGGAAATCTGGGATGGATTGTTTTGGCGATTTATGCATGTGCATAGAGACTTTTTTACCAGTAATCCACGCTTAGGGATGTTGGTACGCATGTTTGATAAGATGCCTGAGGAGAAAAAAGCAAAACATATTCAGACAGCAGAGTCGTATTTAACTCAACTGGATGCTGTCTGAACATAATTTTAGGCCATCTTATAAAATACATTTCGCTCCTCCAGATAATTGAGTACGAAATGGAATACTTCCTCGTGTTTACCAATTAATTCTGGTGGGAAAACACCTTTTTCAGTGAAAATGCCTTTTAAGAAAAGATTTGCTACTGCAGTGGCAGTATATCCTGTAGTTCTGGCCATGGAAGAAGTCTGGCTTGCAGGATCATACTCATCGTAAAGTGAATAAATGACTTCTTGCTCCTTGCCCGTTGAATCTTGTCCTTTGATGCTTATACGCATAACAGTTAATTCAGGCTCCGTTGGACCTAGTTTCCATTCATTGAATAAAATCTTACTCGTAAAGTCTAGTGGACGTATAGCCGTATCATTGATGGTAATTGTTTGTTCATCAAAGAATCCTGCCGATTTTAAAACTTGTATATATTCAACATGACCTGGATAGCGCAAAGTTTTTTCCTTCATATTAGGTATGTGTGCCATGGTTTGAAGAATAGAGCGCAAACCATCAGAATTGAAGGATTCAAGGGTGCCTACTTCGTCAAACTCCACATATTCGCAATCCGTTAAAGCGGGTCTTGTAATAATCTGGTTGTTTTCAACATATCTTGCTGGCCGAGTATATTCCTCAATGACATCAACTGGAGAGAATGGTGCTTTATAGCAGAATGGCCACTTCTTTACTTTGGGCAATCCTCCAACTAAACATTCGAAATCTGTAATCTGCATCTTTTCATTGTAATACCCCAAGATGATATTTCCCATCCCTGGAGCAACACCACAATCTACAATTGCCGTAACTCCTTTTTCCTTGGCTAGGTTATTTAATTCGAGTGCATCTTCTGGGAAAAAGGAGATGTCAACTACATTCTTGCCACTTTCAATAATGTTTTTTAAGGTTTGATATCCTAAAAAACCAGGAACAGCACAAATGACTAAGTCAAAAGCAATTAAAGTTTGCTTGAGCTCCTCCTCTTGTGTTACATCCAATATTTGAGTAGTTAGCTGCGGTGCTCTTTTACCTAGCGTATCTAAGACGGATGAACTAACATCTGTAACGGTTACTTGGTGTTCCTTTGAAAGGTCTATTGCCATAGCACTTCCTACCATTCCTGCTCCTAGTACAATGATTTTATGCATGATGTATAATTTTAATTCCCTACAATATGGAAGATCTTGATGGAATTACATTTTGCTAATTATGTGGTTTAATTATGCACGGAAATTAGGAAATATATATGGGAATCAATAACAGATTAGATAGAGAAGTATTCATTTTTATTCCTTCTTTTTCTATAAATAGATAGTTGGAAAAGGGTAGTATATTTGCATGGTAATACTTTAGACATGGAATTGGATAATCAAAGCATAGAGCGTTATAGTCGGCAGTTACTACTCGAGGGATTTGGGGTAGCTGGCCAAAAACGTTTGCATGATGCTCGCGTTTTGGTTGTTGGACTTGGAGGTCTTGGATGTCCTGTAGTGCAGACTTTAGCTGGAGCGGGGGTAGGACATCTTGGATTAGTTGATGGAGATAATGTGTCTCGAAGTAATTTACATAGACAATTGATCTATAAAGAATCGGATATAGGTGAATTGAAAGTAAATGTGGCGAAGCAATTTATTCAAGCTATTAATACTACGGTTCAAGTTACTTGTTATCCAGAGTTTTTGAACTCGAATAATGCTAAAATAATTGCCCAAGATTTTGATATTTTGGTCGATTGTTCTGATAATTTTCCATGTAGGTACCTAGTCAATGATTTAGGGATAATATTAAATAAACCAGTTGTTTTTGGGGCTGTGCACGCTTTTGAGGGACAAGTAGCTCTTTTTAATGTAGCCCAAGGATCTAACTGGAGCCCTAACTATAGGGATTTATATCCAGAACCGCCAGCCGCAGACACGGTCCAAAATTGTGCTGAAACTGGGGTTTTGGGAGTACTACCTAGTATTGTGGGGAATATGCAAGCTTTGGAAACGATCAAGTGGATATGTGGATTAGGGGATTTGTTGCTGGGTAAGTTGTGGATATTTGAAGCTTTATCAAATAAAGCTACTATCATTAAATATACGTCTCAGGTGGATCGGGAAACTGTACAAGCCTTAGTAGATTATGATCTGTTTTGTGGGATAACGTCTGCAGATGAGATAAATTTAGAAGTAAGTCCTTCAACATTGAAAGAATGGTTAGCATCAGAAGAGGTGTATTTATTAGATATTCGAACCGCTGGAGAAAGGGCTATTGCTGATATTGGAGGAACTTGGGTAGATCCGCAGAATGTAGATAATTATTTAACCAACTTACCAGCAGGATGTAAGGTGGTTCTGTATTGTAGGTCTGGAAGGAGAAGTTTGAACATGGCCGAGAAATACCAAACTAATCAGAACATACAGCTGTTTAGTTTAAAAGGAGGAATATTGGGCTATAGAGATTATTTTGCTTTAGATATTCCACAATATTGATATAATCATTTTACCATTACATGCATAGATGAAACATTTGATCTTTTTAATTCTTCTTTCACCTTTTTTTCTATTGGCGCAAGGACCAACTCTTGATCCAAATGAATTATCCGGTATAGCG
>CAXQNQ010000201.1:0-2999 GCA_964225135.1 Mesoflavibacter profundi | reverse complement strand
GTTGATCATCACCAAAAACTGAATAAATAGCAGTAATAGTTCCTGATCCTGTAGGTGTAAAGAATCCAGCAAAATCTGAATACCCAGAAGTTCTTAAGAGTATTACATCATTATTATCACATGACTCAATGGTATGATTTATAGAGTTTAGCCCTACTGCATCAGCGAAAGTTGCTCCGGCTGAAGGCCCAATGAATTGTACATTGGATAGTCTAATCAGGGTAGAAATATCCGACGCTCCTAAATCACCAATTTCAACATCTCTTGGCTCTATCACCATATCAGATGATCCTTTACAAATGAAGTCACCCATAATAGCCTGCTCAATGGTACCTAATTGAGTTACACCATTATAATCACTTAATGTCAAACCAGGACAATTGATATAAACTTGTGTACCATTCGGGAATAGGTTATACAAGTCTGTAGATCCAAAATACACCTCTATTCCAGCCGTTTCATCTTGGATGACCAATTTCTTATAAAAGTTACCCGTAGCATCATCTCCTACTACCACACCTGAAATAATGATTGAATCAGAAATTAACTCCTCATTTCCAAAAACGTGCATATCTTTTAGCTCAGCTATTGTCATGTTCGCAGTACTTTCTGCTGAACAAATACCATAGGCTATTGGTGCTTCAAATTCTAAGTCCACACAAGCAGAGAAACAAGTCGCAAACCCAAGCGCAATAACTAGATACTTTGCATTCAAGAATATATTTTTCATTATAATTATTTTCAATTTTTTAAGAATTAGAATCTAAAAGCTAGATTAATAAAGTAGTTCCTACCGTACATATAGTACCTACGCTCTGGGAAACGATTTGCATTTTTAGATTCAAAGTCAAATCTAAGTTGCTCGTACCCTCCTGTAACCAATTCCGTATTATCCAGAATATTATTTACTCCAATAGTTAGATAAACAAAGTAGTCGTTGATTTTAAAGGATTTACCCCCAAAAAGATCTAGGGTCATTCCTTCTCCACCTTCAATCTGGCCAAGAATACTATTCCAGGCATCAGATCCTTCACGAATACCAGAAACGGCAATATCCGTTCTCCTATTTGGATTAAAATCTAAATAGGATTTTCCGAAATAATTCAAATTCACATTGGCGAACCAATATTTAGCTCCATTATAACGGATACCAGTAGAATAGGCCTCTTGTGAAACACCTGGGATATAATAGTTTTTCATATAAACCTCCCTATCCTCCACAGCAATATTAGGATCATTATCATTGACAATAGTTGCAGTAGCGTTATCACTATAATAATATTGACCAATGGCCGCTGCAGCAACTAAACTTAGCGCAGAAGTCACTTTATACTCCACTGCAATCTCAGATCCTACATGTGTTTGATCTATACCCGTAAGCGTCATATTTACAAAACCTAATCGAATAGTTTGATCTGTTGAGGGATCATAGATTTCTTCATCATTGAAGAAACTCATCGTTTTAATTCTATTCTGAAAATCGGCATAGTACACGGTAGCTCGCCCTTTGATTCGAGGAGTACGGATAATATATCCAGCTTCACCAGATAGTAATTCTTCATTAGCTAATCCATTTACAAATGTATTACGAGTTCTAGGAGAAACGAACACATTTCTAATAAACGGAGCTCTAGTACCCATGGCACCATTAGCATACAGATAATGTCTATTGTTGATTTTGTAAGTAAGGCCAGCTTTAGCCATATAGTTATCAAATGACTTCACTTCAGACTTCCCAAATGAATTATCCGGGAATAGTCCATTTTTTACATCACCCTCTCTCCACATTTGGGTATTAGAGAACTCACCTCCAACAAAGAAATCAATCTTGTTGAATTTAAACTCCGTTTGTCCCCATGCCATAGCTTTACGAACATTAGGATTGTAGTCATAGCCAAATACATCGCCTTGTGCTAGCACACGATTAGGATTATTCAAATCATTTTGTCTGGCATCAGGATTACCGGCAAAATCAATTTCTGCAAAACGATTGATATCTACATAGAATTCTCCTCCTAATAGATCATCCACTACTTTAAAATTATTACCCTTGTAGATTTGGTAAGTCAATCCACCACGAAGCGTGATATTATCTGTTAAGTAGTTTCTATATAATGTATTGAAATTGATTTTTTGACTATCATATCTTCTTTCCTCAATGATATATTTAGCTCGAGCTCCACTAACTATATTTCCTGCTATACCATTGGCGTCCTCAACAATTCCAAAAGAATTTCTATTAACATCATACATATAGTCGAAATTCACTTGAGATACAGACAGATCATTTCGATAAGCCTCAGCAACTTGAGCAGCAAATACAGGATCTTCCATTGCGGAAGGTAAATATCTGTAATAATCTGGTCGTGGATCCCTTGCTCCATACCAATCCAAGGCAGTTGAACCACTCTTACCAAATTGATATGAAACAGCCGTTGTTAAATTAGACTTTTCATTGATGTTCCAATCATGTCTTAGGACATTTACCGGTTGGAAAGACCTAAACTCTCTAGAGTTTCGCACTTTTCCATTTTGTAAACCCCAATAAGGATTGTAATAGTTGTTATCCGTTAACTCATAAAGTTCTTGAATAGCTGCGCCACCTTTACCTCTTCTAACTGGTGCAGCAAAAGAAGTAAGATTGATGGTGTGATTACCCATTTTTTTATCGATAGATGCGAAGTAAGACCATGCATCGTAGTAGGTTCCTTGAACATAACCCTGTTCAGACCACCTTCTTGAACCTGAAAGGGCAACAGACCAGCCATTTTTGAGCATACCTGAACCCCAAGTCAACATCAAACGATTTCTGTAGGACCTGTTGGAAGATGAATATACTGCGCGAAGTTGCTTGCGCTGATTAGATGCTCTTGTATCAATAGAAGTTGCACCTCCTACTCCACCAATGGTGTAATCCTTGGCTTCCATACCAATACTGAACTCTCGATTACGCATTACATCATTCAATCCGCCCCAAGTACTCCAATATATACCCCCAT
>CAXQNQ010000200.1:0-2245 GCA_964225135.1 Mesoflavibacter profundi | reverse complement strand
TCCAAGAAGAATTAGGTATCAGTATGCCGTTTTACATGGCTGATGATATTTTACTTAAAACCATAGTACGCTCTAATCCCGGTTTTGTATTATGGAAAGATGGTAAAATCGTGCACAAGTGGCACATCAAGAAACTACCAGACTTTGAGTCTGTAAAAAATACATATATGCAATAAAAAAAGCTGCCTTTGGGCAGCTTTTTTTGTCTTTCTCCATAAATACTGAAATATTCTTCCTTTATTTGCATCCTCAAAACGAATACAGTAGTTTTGTACTATATTATTGAAAATGTTCAACAATCTATTTTGATATGCTGAGTAGGAGAAACATAAGAATTAAGGTCATGCAAGCCCTTTATGCAAACAATAGAGATGCATCAAGTTCACTCGCTGATCTAAAGAAGAACTATTTGTTATCTGTACAAAAATCTTATGATTTATATTTATTCAATCTCTGGATAATATCAAGAATTGCCGATTATGCTCGAGTTGATTACTCCAAGAAACGAAGCAAAATGCTCCCCTCAGAAAATGACCGAGCATTTACACCTAAGCTAGCCGATAATCCACTCAGCCAATTATTGATTAACTCTACAGGATTTAAAGAAGAATGCAGACTAAATGGAGTATTGAATTTGATAGATGCCGACTTTGTATCCAAATTATACAGGGACTTCTCCAATACCGAATCCTATCAAGATTACCTGAAGAATGACTCAGAAGACATTGAAATACATATCAATATCCTTCTATCTTTATACAAATTCTGTGTAAATCATGAGTTATTCGAAGACTTGATTGAAGATCATTTCATCAACTGGATTGACGATAAGTCTATAGTTTTAGGTTCTATTAAAAAGACGATCAAAGCACTTCCTATTTCAGATGAGGAATTTTATGAGCCATTCCAATTAAATGTAGAAACCGTACAAGATTTTGGAATGAGTCTACTTGAAATGGTTTATGAAAATGATCTAGAATACAATAATCAAATCAAACCATTCTTAGAAAATTGGGATTTTGATCGAATGGCTATCATTGATCGGATTAGTTTGAAACTAGCCATTGCAGAGTTCACCTCCTTCCCTTCTATTCCTACTAAAGTAACCTTGAATGAGTACGTTGATTTATCTAAATCATACAGTACAGATAAAAGCAAAGAATTCGTTAATGGTATTTTAGATCGAATGCTCAAGCAAATGCAAAAAGAAGGTAAAATCAATAAAGCAGGCCGAGGCTTAGTTGATTAAAAGGTAAACTTAAAACCAGCATCTGGATTTGCTAATATGAATAAAGCTAGCATAGCTGATAATTCATAAGCGGAATCTGTGCTAAAGTAGGCGTAGGACAATGCTCTTGTAGAATCTTTTATTTCTCGTTGAGTAAGATCTATAGCTATTTGAAGTTGTTCACTTACCCATACTTCCAAGCGTTTGTGGTTGTGGTTGGTTTTTACTTGTCCCACTACCTTATTATTCTTGAATACAAATCGGCCATCAGGCATCAAATTACCCCAAAAATCTTTTCCATTCCAAATACTTACATAATCTGGTCTTATCCAAAAAGTATATACGCCCCTTTTAGAGAATACTTTTAAAGCTGCATCACCAAGATATCGCTCCAATGCTTTTTCTATGCTTACAAAAACAGGTTCGTGATAGATATTATTGAATTGAAGGACCTTTGACTTGCGACGTCTAGGTTTTTGAAGGGTGTCCTGTTTTAAACTTAGTAATTCAAATTCTTTTTGTTCTACAGGAATAAGCGGAACCTTAAAATCACGTACCTCCTGGACCAATATATCAGACAATTCCATGAAAGCTTTTTTTCGTTTAGAATCGGCTGATTCCATTCCTAAAAAGCCACCCAATATTTGAAAAAATCCTCGTTTACTCATTATTAAAAATTCCTGCTCGATGATTAAAAAAGTCTACATGCTCTTCCTGTTCGATTAAGCTTTTATAGGCTGATAATTGTACAGTATATTTTTGCTCCGACTGCACTTTTTCTAGATTTTGTATACTATCTAATTCTTGTAAAACTGCATCCAAATCATTCCAATACGGCCTATTATCCCAAACCAAATGATCCATAGTCTCCTCCCATAAGGCTGAAATAACTGGATATTGAAACATGGTTTGATTATCCAACATATCTAATGCTTGTAGTCTGTTAAAATAAAGCATATCTCCTAAAGTGCTATAAATCTTCGACCCATCTATCAAATAATGAGAAGAATAGCCTAT
>CAXQNQ010000199.1:0-2859 GCA_964225135.1 Mesoflavibacter profundi | reverse complement strand
GATTAAAAAATAAATCTACATCTAATTGAACCTCCATACCCTGCCAAATGGTATCCCCTCTGTAGGTGTATCGTTTCAATTCACCGTGTTCTTCATAAATACTTTTATAATAGGAATGGGAAGCATTGCTCCAATGATATAATTTGGAGGTATCTGTAACCGTAAGTACATAGGTCTGATCTCCTTCATACATAAATTGCTTATCCATTCCTGGAGACCGAATCCAAGCAGATTGCTTCACCCAATTTCCATCTAAAACATGATCTTCTTGATAACCAGTATTACGCTTAGGCCTACTTTTTAAAAGCAAACTATTATCGGCTTTTCGATATAAATAATGGTCATAATACTGATCTTGATAGTGCACCAAAGAATCCAAGTCTTGTCTGGTAAACAAGGTATCATCACCAATCTGAACAGCAAAATCTCCCTGCTGTTTATCCATGTATTCCAACACCTCAGCTGGCCATTTCAAAGTATAGGATTCTTGAGCTTTTATACCTGAAAAAATTAGGTTGAAAATTAATATAAACTTTATCCAATCAATCTTCTTGTATAAATCTTCCATAAGTATTGCATTGTCTCATTATTCAAAAAAGCAGTGATAGTTAATGTACAATAACTCAGTTATAAAGGACCCTTATTTTTAATTACGGTAACAGTAAAAAGCCCAATACCTAAAACTTTTAACGTATTTGTAAAAGCTTTTAATAAATACTTTGCAAACTGTCATATAACAAGAGTCCTTATTGGAACACTCGAATTCAAGCCACTACATTTTCGTTGGAGAGATGCTACAACATATAAAATTCTATTTCCCTTGTTTCCCTTCAAATAAGAGGGATGCAGGCAATTGGGCATCAGGGGTCTCGTTAGTGAATAAGGTATGTGTTATCCACCAACGACCATTCATGAAAGCAAGCGTATAAGTATTAACCCCTCTAGCTTCATAGGTTCCCGTTAAATTTTTGCACTCATATGCTTGAAAAACGGTAGCGATGCCATTGAATTCATTAACTACTCTGCCAATGGCATGTTCCTCAAATCCTTCCGCAGCATAATTACCTCCAGCCATTCGTATGAACTCTTCAATATTCATATCGCGAATGATAGATCGTCCATTTTTATCCTTTCTAGTCACTAACATCTGGGCGGCAGGCGAAAATAAGTTTCTAAAAGCATCCCAATCCGGATCAACACCTTGTTCTACAGAGATCAAATTTAGCATTTGATCTGTGATTCCGGCTGGGGTAGTCAAATCAACATCTTCTTGTTGTGCCCATAATCCTGCTGAAGATAACATCAGCAGAAGAGCCAATAGTGGTTTATTCATATAAAAGGTTTAAGACACTACAGCACCTGAGGTCGCTGCAGAGCGTGCCATTTGTAAATTGATTCCATATACACAATAAGCCAATAATTCTTCCAGCTTACTGGTTTCATCTTTGGTAAAAGAAAAGGTGTCCAAATCTACTTCAAATTCATAGCCAAATTTTCTCCAAGAAAATTTGGGTCTCAACATAAAGAGCACGCGTTCATTTTCATTTTGTAATTCATAGGAACGGGTCCAGAATCCTTTGGGCTTAAGTATAAAAATCTCCTCACCCATTTTATCATCCTCTAAAATGATCTTGATATGTCCTTTCCAATTGAACACTAAATCTCCCTTATCTACGCCACCTTTATAGATATCTACACCTGTCTTAAATACGCCTTGTGGTTTTACCTCAATAGACCCCGCACTATTTGAAATGGTAGCCTTATTATAATTCCATTTAGCGTAATTTAAACTAGTAACTGTTTCCCCATCTTTTAGCAGATGGTAATTCTGCTTGTTCTTTTCTATAAAGTATCCCATAACTATTCCAATTCATTTCAAAAGAAATTTCTTTTACTAGATTAAATATTTTCGTCCTTTCAGTTGAATAATTTAGACTAAATAAATCCTTCCCTCCATAAAAGTCTTTGCTTGCCCACTAATCCATACGTTATCCGTCCGAAGCTCTACATGCAAAACCCCACCCCTATTCGATAGCTGCTGAGCAAGCATTTTTGACTTACCTAATCGATCTGCCCAAAAAGGGGCCAAAGAACAATGCGCAGAACCCGTTACGGGATCCTCCAAAATAGAAGCTTGTGGCGTAAAGAACCTAGAAACAAAATCACAGGAATCACCCACTGCGGTAACTGCTACTCCCCCAGGATCAATATTAATTTCATCCAAGGTCCTTTGTTCCACTTTGATATCTAAAATATCCTGTTCTGACTCATAAACTAAAATATAGTCCCTCGATTTATAAACCTCTTTGGGTTTTATACTTAGTGCTCTAAAAATATTCTCCGGTAAGGTCGCAGGAACAGGTGGTCTAGATGGGAAATCTAAAGTATATATTGCTGCATTTTTCCGAATGGTTAATGCACCACTGACACTTTGAAATACTAATTCCACCAAAGGCCAATTCTCATGCTCGAATATACAATGGGCAGCTGCTAAAGTTGCATGACCGCATAAATCCATTTCAATCTCGGGAGTAAACCAACGAATGTGATAACCCTTATTATCTTTAATTAAAAAAGCAGTCTCTGCCAAAGCATTTTCTTGCGCAATTTGAAGCATTAAATGATCAGCTAACCAGGTATCCAAGAAAACTACTGCAGCAGGATTCCCTTTAAACAACTCTGAAGTAAAGGCATCAACTTGATATATTTTATAGTGTGTATGCATCATGGTCTTTTAAAAAATGTAACCTGCGCATAATCGAAATCTCCTCGTGTGCCCACTCCTTCCACATACAGCCCCAAATAAGCTCCAGTATATCCTTTACTGATCCACTGGTCTGCTCTACAGCTATACAATGG
>CAXQNQ010000198.1:0-5219 GCA_964225135.1 Mesoflavibacter profundi | reverse complement strand
TGATAGCACTGGCTGGAATACCTCCACCATCTAACTCAATTAAAGGCAGATTATCTGTTGAAACAATCACATTGATAAAATGCTGGGAAATATTCTGAAAAGGAGAGTTATACAAAGTGACTGACTCTCTAGTTTGTTCCACACTATTCAACAATACCATAGACGGATCACCCAAGTTATGCCCATTACAATCAGACCCAACCAAATACTGAACCACCTGAATAGGTTTATCCCCTTCAATGTAAGTAGGTACAGACTTAGGATATTCGATGTATTCACCCGCATTTATAGTGAAGCTTTGAGGAGTTGCACTCCCTTGATCATAAATCTGAACTGTAGTATTATTTTGTGCTGCTTGAACCCTGAATAGGTCAAAATTGGTAAACATAGAAGGAGCTGTTACTACCTTTTTACCCCAGGTATCTACAGGGAACATTTGTTCCAATAAATTATCCCTCAATCCACATGAAACTTCCGTCCAAGAATTCCCGCCCAATACTGCAAAATCTTTATCACCGATAATATGCGAACCTGTTAGATCTCCAGATTGACTGCTTGCTTGTAACTGAAATGTTTCACCTGCATTTAGGATGATTTGAAATGTGCTACCCGCTGCACCACCACCTTGTGTATCGGAAGAAGGCGTGATTTCAAGAAGGGTCTCATCTTGAGTGGCAACAATCAAAAACTCGGAGGGAAATAATTGACCATTCCTCAATACCCCTTTATAACTCATCACAAAATACTCTTGACCTATAGCCGTCTCTGGAAGGACCAAGGTAGCTTCCGACCGAAATCCAAAATATTGATGCACATAGACAGATACTTCATCTTGAGTTGTCACCAATATACCTTTATCACTGATTACATTGGATCCCTCATTTTCTGTAAAGGCGGGTAATTCTATAATAGTAACTTGATTCGCTTGGACAGCAAAAGACTGGCTCCAGTTATAAAAAGGAATTTCTACCGCACCACTCGTATTAGTCTCGGCAGTAATCATGACCACCTTGTTGTTCACCCCCACATCTCTATGCTCCATGAAACTAAACCAAAAACTAGTTCCTGTACTCGATTGAGCATGTAAAGACCATATACTATTGCAAAAAAATATACACAACAGTAGATACCTCCAATATTTAACTGGATTCATAAATTCGCCCAACTGTTCATTTTTATTAGACTAAAAAACTATAAAAAGGTTTAATCTCTACTTAGTCTCCTCAATAAATCGATCTACATCCGCCTTAAACTTTATAATAGATGGCTCATGCGTGTACATCATATGCCCCGCCTCATAGTACTCCATGATGATATTATCCTTTAATTCAGGAGATAGGCCCATATGGTTGATAGAATACTCTACTCCATAAAAGACCGTTGCCAAGTCATAATATCCATTCAAAATGAGAATCTTCAAATTGGGATCACGCTTCATAGCAGAGGTCATATCAGGCAAAGTACTAATAGCTACCTGGGCATTCCATGAAATATTACCTCTATGCCTCCAATCCCATTTAAAATTATCTCGACCGCCCGTACTCGTCATATATGTCCAATCTCTTGGAGCACCTAAATCATTGTATAGATAATCTTTGAAGGCAGCAATATAAGGACCAGAGATCGCATCACTTTGTGGGTCAGTAAATGCATTTTGGGCTAATAAGTCTTCATTCACACCCGTAAATCGACCATCCAATCGACCAACCGTTTCTCCAACATCACGCAATAGCTCTTGGAAAAACTCTCGATTTGTAACCCTTAAATCAGCCTTTTTCCAGTAGTCTAAGGACAATCCTGTATAATCTGCCAATTGCTGTGCAATCGCAGTATGATCCTCTGCACTCAATTGGTCCCCCATAAACAAGGCTGTAGCATATTCGTTAGCAGTAAATGCTCGTACATCATCCAAAAAGGCTTCTAGACTTGCTCCCTTATCTGCAACTCTATTGTGATACCAAGCGGTAGCAGCGTAACTCGGGAAATGTGTCAGGTATGCTATATCATCTCCAGGAGCAAAACGTAAATGCTGTATCTCAAAAGTAGCCGACACCATAATCACCCCATTTACATTGATTCCCTTGTCTTGTAAATGTTTTACTAAGGCAGCATTTCTAAACGTTCCATAACTTTCTCCAAGTAAATATTTCGGTGCATTATAGGTTCCAGATCGAATCAAGAACTGATCGATAAACAAACCAATAGCGCGGACATCCTGATCTACGCCCCAAAAATCTTCCCATTTAGAATCACCAATCGGTCTCGAAAAGCCTACTCCTATTGGATCAATCATTACCAGATCCGCTTTTTCTAAAATGGAAAATTCATTATTGACTACATCATAAGGTGCTGGCTTGGTGTAGTCCGGATCGTTAATGACAACTCTTTTAGGACCTAAAACCCCAAAGTGCAACCAAAATGATGCAGATAATGGTCCCCCATTAAAAGCAAAAACTATGGGTCTATCAGCCGCTGCACCTTTTTTCTTGTAATAAGTAAATCCTGATAAGGCAATAGGATGATCATTCTCATCACGCAGTTGAATAGTACCTACTTCAGTGGCGAATTCCATTCGCTTTCCACCAATCTCTAAATATTGAGTGGATTCAAAGGTTTCGCCTTTGGGCAAATCTGATTCTTGGGCAAAAACTGAAATAGATAGTAAAATAACAATGGCGGTTAATAGGCAATTTCTCATAATTAGTATTTTATTGGATTAACTGAATAGTTATAATATCCAATGCTTATCAAGAAAGATGATTGATTCTCCAGGTTATCTAAATATAAAAAATGCTACTCACTTAATTACATTCCTAAAATCAAATTAGTCTATTACAAGTTGATAAAATATTTAGGAATAACCGAAAAGGAAATTTTTAAATAAATCTCAAGTATAATTATTCAACGTTCATCTTAATATTTTCCTTGTAAATAATCTAATCTTACTCCGTAGACAGTTGTTTACAAACTTAATAAACTCAAATGATTTATAAGGTGAATTTATTTTCAACTCAATAGGTACCCCATTAATCCAAAGGATATAATTAGGTTTCCTTTTACTTACTCCCTAAAAATCATACCTTTGCAGCTTCAAAACCATAGTATAGATGATTTCTGCAAACAATGTTACCCTGCAATATGGGAAAAGAGTACTTTTTGATGAAGTGAACATCACCTTCAAGGGTGACAATTGTTATGGTGTGATTGGTGCCAATGGAGCGGGAAAGTCAACCTTTCTCAAAATTCTAGCGGGCGAAATTCATCCAAATCTTGGAGATGTGAGTATCGAGCCTGGGAAACGCATGGCAGTACTCAAGCAGAATCACTATGAATATGATGAAGTAACGGTATTGAATACAGTATTGATGGGTCATGAAAAATTATGGAACATCATGCAAGAAAAAGATGCTATCTATGCTAAGGAAGACTTCAGCGATGCAGATGGTATAAGAGCGAGTGAACTGGAGGGTGAATTTGCAGAAATGGATGGTTGGAATGCTGAACCTGATGCGGCGGCATTACTAAGTGGTATGCGGATCCATGAAGACGATCACTATAAATTGATGAAGGATATGGATGGTAACCAAAAAGTCCGAATCCTTTTAGCACAGGCGCTTTTTGGAGAACCAGATATTCTAATACTTGATGAGCCAACGAACGACTTAGATATTCATACGATCAGTTGGTTGGAGGATTTCTTATTGGACTTTAAAAATACGGTGATTGTAGTCTCACACGATAGACACTTCTTAGACACCGTATGTACCCATATTGTGGATATAGATTTTAGCAAAATCCAACTCTACACCGGGAATTACACTTTTTGGTACGAAAGTAGTCAATTGGCCCTTAAGCAAAAGATGGCTCAAAATAAAAAGGCGGAAGATAAGCGGAAAGAGCTACAAGCCTTTATTGACCGATTCTCTGCCAATGCCTCTAAATCTCGTCAAGCAACTTCCAGAAAGAAGATGCTAGAGAAAATCAATGTGGAAGATATTCAACCATCTAGTAGAAGATATCCCGCAATCATATTCAATAAAGAACGTGAGGTGGGAGATGTCATTCTTTCTGTGCGAAATCTAAGTTATTCCTCCAATGGAGAAACCTATTTCAGTGGATTGAACTTTGACATCAATAAAGACGATAAGGTCACCTTCCTTTGTGATAATAGTTTAGCGATTAATGCCTTGTTTGAGATTTTAGCTGGAAATCTGGAACCAGACTCCGGAACGGTTGAATTTGGTCAGACAGTTACTAAAGCCTATTTACCTTCAGAAAATGCTGCTTTCTTCACAGCGGATTTAGACTTAGTAGATTGGCTAAGACAATATTCAACGGAAAAAGACGAGAAGTATATCAGAGGATTCCTTGGCAAGATGTTGTTCTCAGGTGAAGAAGTATTCAAAAAGTCTAATGTGCTTTCGGGTGGAGAAAAAGTGCGTTGTATGCTAAGTCGTATGATGTTGGCTGAAGGAAATGTCCTAATGCTCAATGATCCTACGAATCACTTAGATTTGGAGACCATAACCGCATTGAATAATTCCTTGATCAACTTCAAAGGCAATATTTTATTTACCTCTCATGATCATACTTTTACACAATCTGTTGCAACCCGAATCATTGAGATTGGCCCAAATGGATTTGTAGATAGTTTAAAAGAATTTGATGAGTATATCAAAGATGAGCACCTTCAAAGTCAACGAGCAGCTTTAGTATAACTATTCTTTACTGATTTGTCTGCTCTACAATCTGTATCATTTCGGCAAAATCAGCTAACACATAATTGGCATGTTCCAAAGTCTGATCTGCTGCAAGAGGATTTCTGTATCCGAACACAAAAATACCTGCGGCATTGGCAGCAGCCACTCCATTATCGGAATCTTCAATGACTACACAATGTGTTTTGGGGGTTTGACCCAATTGAGCGGCTTTTTCAAAAATTTCTGGATACGGTTTGGAGCGTTCTAGGTCAGCTCCACTAATCTTTGCTTCAAAATATTGATCGAGCTCAAAGCGCTTAAAAACTCGATTGATATTGACCATGGCGGATGTAGAGGCCAATACCATTTTTACTCCCTTGGCATATAGATACTTGATCAAATCCTCTACCCCATCTACAAGATGTAAGCTTGGGTCATTTTCAAATAGATCCACGTAGATCCCACGCTTATGTAATACTAATTGTTCAGGATCTTCCTCTAAATCAAAATGAGCGACTA
>CAXQNQ010000197.1:0-2509 GCA_964225135.1 Mesoflavibacter profundi | reverse complement strand
GGGTCAGCTACTAAGCTGGCCTTTTTTTATTTAGCTAATCCTCAAACGGAGTAAGAGATAAAACTTCACTACCCTGCTCCGTAATCAAAACATTATCCTCTAAACGAATGGCTAAGCCTTCCTTTGGAATATAAATTCCTGGTTCGATTGCCAGCACCATACCCGCTCTCAAAAGCCTACTGTCAGTATCCTCATGCACATCTAAACCGATCAAATGGGCAAAGCGATGTGGCATAAAAGCCTTATATGCTTTAGCATCCTGCTGAACCATTGCTACAGTCAATACACCCAAATCCAACAGAGCTTTGGTAATCATCTGCGCACCCGCCTCCTCCAATGCTTGAAAGGTCAGTCCAGGTTTCAATAATCTAATCAACTGTTCCAAAACTTGCTGAACCTGCTGATAAACAGCACGTTGTCTAGGCTTAAATGCTCCATGCACTGGAAATACTCGGGTAATATCCGACTGGTAATGCCCATAACAGGCACCCACATCGACCAAGACCAAGTCCCCCATTTGAAGCTTTTGGTTATTCTGCTGATAATGCAAAAGGATACCTGAGGCACCAGATGCTATGATAGGTGGATAAGCAAAGCCTGATGCCTGATGCTGCAGAAAGGTATCTCTTAAACTATTGGCTAATTCGTATTCATAAACGCCTACCTGAATCTTTTCGCGCAGGTCCTCCAAACCTTTAGCTGTAATAGCACAGGCTTCTTTCATCATAGCGATTTCGACCTCTTGTTTGATAGCCCTTAACTCATTGGAATATGTTTGTAGAGGAAGCGAAGTGTCGGCACTCCACTGCAGTTCTGCACAAAGGTGATGGCTTTGTTTTTCATCCAGAATCAACTGATTAGCCGTTTTAGACAGGGTATGTAGGGTGTCTTTCAAGTCACTATTAAGCCTATAACGGTCAAAAGCATCTGATTGGATGATGGTTTGCAAGGCATAAATACGCCCCGTCCACACCAACTCTAAGGTCTCGATGGAAGGATGTAATAAGATTTCTGTTTCGATGGCTTGATCCGCATCTGTCTGTAGAATTAGCGCACAATCCTCTAAGTCCACACCAGTAAAGTAATAGAAATCGGAATCTTGATGAAAGGGATAAAACTGCCCATCCGATCTGGGCACTAAAGTATTACCACGAATAATAACCAAGGACTGTGGTGGAACAGTAGCAGCTAATCGAGCTCTATTTTGTTGAAAGAATGCTGGAGTTAGAATAGGCTGTCCCATACGCTTTTAGTTTGATACTAAAAGATCTGTACTCGGGTCAAAATTCCAGGAGATCATTTTTTCTTTGGCCCGTTCCTTAACGGCCGGATTGATATATGCGCCCAATGTACCTACGGCAATAAAGAGCAATTTAATATCATCGGTATACCCAATGAAAGGCGTAAGGTCTGGTATTAAATCAATGGGTGCAATGAAGTATCCTACTACGCCAATAATGATATTTTTAGCCCAACGCGGTGTGTCCGTTCGCTTGTAAGCATAGAAAAGTAGCAAAGCAGAATAAATACCTTGAGCCCCAACTTGCCTACCAAATCGATTGATTTTTTTCCAAAACTTCTGCTCTGAAAACTTATCCTTATATGTATCTGGATTATCCTTCATTTTTCTTTTCCAGCATGTATTCAAAAACTTTTCTTTTCCGTCTATTCAAGCCATAGGATCCCCTTCTCGCCATTACAAATAAGAAATATCCAAAGCCCAAAACCAAAATTGTCGTAGTCAGAGGCGTCATACCAAAAGTAATCATAGAAACCGTGTACATCACCAACCAAGGAATGCCGAATTGAATATCATATTTCATGTTATTCTTTGCCTCTTGAATAGCATCCAGCAGTCTTTTCTCCGTCCATGAAATCGACTGAATCTGCTCCCTATCCTTTTTAGGAAGACCCAAAAGCATTTTTTCTAATGTAGGATCTACTTGTTTCATGATTAATAATCTACCAATTCTACATCTTCTAGGGCATAAATCAATCGGTTGATATCCGAATCATTCAACTTCAATATGCCTTTTACAATAACAGCCTCAGCAGTATAATCAATTTCCTCTTTGGTATACACCTCCATGATCGTTTCTGGACCTGCTCCTCCACAGAAGAAACACATATTATACGGATAGGCTGATAAGAAAAATTCGGTTTGACCCTCATAGCCTTGAGAAGGCACAATATATCCTCTGATCTCTATTTCTTGACCATCATATTTACGCACGCCTGGACTAAAGACAGGCACATCTACTTTGAAGCCCTGAAACTCATCATACACCTTCTTGTAGGTTATCTTAGACAATTTATGCCACATCTGAGCAGCTTGAAGCTCTCTAGCCTCACGCTCGTCTGTCGACTGCGCCTTCAAGGGATTCATCCCAACTAAAAGCAATACAATCAACACGCTTAATGGTCTAACTATCTTTAGCATCATTCTACTAGTTTTGCCTGTTCTAATTTATACATTACAGATTCCGAATCCAAAGGTGTAAATCTAAAA
>CAXQNQ010000196.1:0-5176 GCA_964225135.1 Mesoflavibacter profundi | reverse complement strand
TGATTCTCATTTTTTAGTGAATGGTAGTTCAAGCTAAATTGTTATTAATTTGAACTTGAAACGCCTCAAAAATAACAAAAGGACCATAAAAAAAAGAGTTATAGCCTAAATGTTTGTTATTTTTTTGCCTAAATATGGGTGACTAATGATACAAATAGGTTATCTGTATCGATTTTATTAGGTTTTTTTAATTGAAAATCAGTTTTTTATCTTAAAGGCAGCAGCATGGAGCAAATTGCAATCTTTGCCTCAGGAACGGGGTCAAATGCAAAAGCAATCATTCAATATTTTAATGGTCACGATTCAATAAAAGTTAATTGTTTATTGTCTAATAAGCCTTCTGCAAAGGCCTTAGAGATGGCAGCATCTTTCGGCTTGGATTCAAAAGTGATTAGTCAAGCAGAATTGGAACAACCCACTTTATTGATTGACTACCTGAAGGATAGGGGCATTACTTTGATTGTTTTAGCGGGTTATTTAAAAAAAATACCTGCACGCATGGTTGAGGCATTTCCAAATGCTATAATTAATATACATCCAGCTTTACTTCCGGATTTCGGAGGAAAAGGCATGTATGGTATGCATGTACATCAAGCAGTAGTAGATGCTGGAGTTGGAAAGAGTGGAATGACGATCCATTATGTGAATGAAGTGTATGATGACGGAGGAATTATTTTTCAAGCATCAGTGGATTTGGAGGAAACGGATCAAGCAGCGGATGTAGCGAAGAAGGTGTTGACATTAGAGCATAAACATTATCCTGAAGTCATAGAGCAACTTTTATTAAAGCGATCTAAACAAATATAACAAACTAATATTTTTCAAATAGTTGATTATATTTATTGAATAACAAGATAACTCAAAAATAATTCTGTAATGAATAATAGGTTCAGCATTTATGTATGGATGGCCGTACTGATTTTTGTTGGTTCAGTTTCATTAGATGGTCAAACAAAAAGCTGGCGTTCGTACTTCAACGAAGCTGAAACCCTAAAGCAGGAGGGGCAATATTTGACTGCAGCTCGAAAATATCAGCAAGCTGCAGAAGTAAAGCCTTCCAATAAAGAGTTGAGTTACTTTGCTGGAAAGTACTTTGTTATTGGTCGAGACTATGTCCGGGCTGTAGCATGTTTAGAGCCTATTAAGGACAAGTCTAATCAATATCCCAAGGTTCTGTATTATTATGGTTTAGCTGAAAAGGCATTGGGTAACTATGAAAAGGCTTTGGAAGCTTTTACTGTATTTCATGCGGACTATAATGGAGGAGATCAGCAGCAGATGAAAGCTTTTGTGGCTAATGAAATTATGGGATGTGAGTTAGGGCGTACTGGCGTAAATATGAATCATAGCGATTCATTTAAAGTCGATTGGCTTGGAGATCAAATCAATTCTTCTGATCAAGAATTTGCGCCCATTCCAATTAATAGTTCACTAATTTATTTTTCGTCTAATCGTACGGATAATATACAACTCTTTAGGAGTGAGTTAGATGAAACGGATCGTTGGACTGAGGTTACTGTACCAGAATCTTTACCATTAATTCGGCATAACAACTATGCATATGGCAGTTTTTCACCGGATTATACCAAGTTTTACTTTAGTGTTTGTGATAATTTTGATGGAGAGTGGTGGGAAGATCAGTTGCATTGTGAGATTTACTATTCCGAGTTAATTGGCGGAGTATGGACTGAGGCTAGGGCTTTAGATCGTTATATAAATTTACCTGGAGCATTAAATATTCACCCTTATGTTGTTTATGAAGGCAAATATGAAGTGCTGTATTTTGTATCGGATCGTTCTGGTGGAATGGGTGGATTGGATATTTGGTATGTCAGTAAAGAGATAAGAGATGGTATTTCTTCTTTTGGTTACCCGATTAATGCAGGGCAAGCCATTAATACTGCATCGAATGAAATGAGTCCAGTTTATGATGTTGACCAAGCAAAGTTATTTTTTGCTTCAGATGGTTGGCCAAGTTTAGGTGGGATGGATATTTTCGGTGCTGTAGGAAGTAAAGAAAGTTGGATCGATATCCAAGCATTACCTGCTCCTATTAATTCTTCCTATGATGATTACTTTTACACGCCTTTAACTGAATTAGAAGGCTATCTAGTTTCCAATAGACCGGTAGCACCTTTCAAGTTCGGAACAGTCGACTTTGATTTGTTTTATTTTCATCCGGAGGAAGATCTAGTAGATTCCATAAACTTTTCCTTTGATGTTTTGGAGAAACAAAATAAACGTGCCGTAAGTGAGGTATTTGTAGAGATTTCCGAGATTTTGGGACCAGGTGAGTTTGAGGAAGTAGAGTCCTTATATCTTAGATCAAATGTATTTGAACTACTCTTAGAAACGGGTAAAGAATATTATGTAGTAGTCAGAAAGAATGGATTTTTGATGTATGAAACGATTGTTGCTACAGACGAAGCGGATATCAACAGACATTTTTTCTTGGAAAAAGATGAAATAATCCCAGCTATTGAGAAGCCCAAAGATGAAGCCAATACTAGGGACATGGGTAAGAAATTCGAAGTGCCCCGAAATAATCAACCTTTAGAATATTATAAAAAGGATAAACCTAAGGTTGAATATAGAATTCAGATTGCTGCAGTTCGAAAATTATCAGTAATTGATATTACTGGTATTGAAGCTTATGGGGAAATGATTTTGGAACCGGTACCCAACAAAAGTTTAAAGCGCGTTATGGTTGGAAGCTTTTCTAACTATGTCCAAGCTGTTGATGTTTTAAATCAAGTTCAATCTAATTTACCTCAGTTTAAAACGGCATTCTTAGTAAAATACTTGGATGGAAAAAGATCTTAGAAGTTTATTAGTTGTCCCAAGTTAGGATAAGTCTCCAAAGCCTTTCTAAGTTTTTTCTCACTGCATAATGCGCGTATTTTAATTCCGAAACTTGTAGGGCCTTTAAAGGTAATCAGCATTGATTTTACGATCAGTAGGTTTTGAAAGGTGATGGATTCAATGTCCTCCTGTTTGTATTTGTATGATTTGATATAATTACTGATAAAAATTTCCTGTTCTCCTATTTCAATTCTTTTGAGTCGCATGACAGAAAAAGCTAATAGTGCTGCACCTAAGAGGTAGAAAGCAATGCATAATATTCTAAAAAAATCGATAGAGACTTGCCCTATATAAGATTCCTTTAGGAAAAATGTAGAGATACAGAATGCTCCAAAGAAGACCAGCCAAAAGATTGGAAGGAAAGTTTTAAATAATAGTGTTGTGTTTGAAGAAATTTGTTTCATTATGCTTCTTCGTTTTGTTTTTCTACCCTTCTAGCTACGATAATACCTATTTCATATAATATCATAAGGGGAATACCAATCATAAATTGTGTAAAGATGTCAGGTGGAGTTAAAAAGGCTGATAGCATAAGTATTACTATGATTGCATGCTTTCTGTATTTTTTCATAGTATCAGCACCTATCAAGCCAATTTTAGCGAGAAAGTAGACTAATACGGGGAGTTCAAAAATTAATCCAGACGGTAGCGTGAACATCACCATGTAGCTCAAGTAAGATCCAAGTGTAGGTATATTCTTTACTCCTTCAATGGTATAGCCCATCAAAAACTTAGTCGCAAATGGAGAAATGATGAAGTATCCAAAAGAAACACCAATAATAAATAGTAAAGAGCAAATAAAAACGATACCTCTCGTGGCTTTTTGTTCTTTTTTATAAAGCCCTGGTTTTATGAAAAGCCATAATTGTCTAAAAACAAGTGGGAAAGAGATGACTAGTCCAATGACAAAGGAAACTTTAATGGCAGTAATAAAAGCCTCTGCAAAACCTATGGCCTGTTTTTCGAATTCAGGAACTCCACCAATGTCTGCACCAAATAAGTTGTTCAATAATTGATAAGTTGGAAACCAATCGTGGGTCGGTCCAAAGATGACATACTTAAAGATTTCATCATTGAACACATAACAAATGATACCTGTAATGACAATTGAAGCTAATGCTTTGATAATTCGACTTCTAAGTTCGTCGATGTGATCAAAGACTGTCATTTCGCTTTTTTGTTCCAAATTATCTACATCTACTTGATCCAGTGCCATTTGAAGATATTGAGCTGAAAAAATATTTCCTTTTCAGATTAGCAAAGTTATAAATGAAATCAAAAATACCATTAATAATTTTGGATTGTTGAGTTGGGCTCAGAAAATATTGCCAAGATTTGTTTAAAGCCTAACATATTACTTATTTTTGAAGCACTGCTACGATTTAATAATCACACCTCTCCAAAGTTTACCTAAGACACCTAAAATTTGCTTGTTTAATTATTGTTTGAAACAAATAATATTGTAATGCGTATCCTAAAAATTGCGGTGTTCCTCTTTGCACCATTTATTCTTTCTAGTCAAGTAGACATGGAAGTAGCTATGATGGCTGGAGGAACCAATTATTTCGGTGAATTGACTGAAGATTTTACCAATCTAGAAGAGACTCAACTAGGCTTTGGTGTATTAGGTAGATTGAATCTTCACCCTTACATTAATTTGGAATCACATATACTACATTCCAAGTTATCTGGGGATGACCGACATAATAAAACCTACTATGTTCGAAATTTAAGTTTCGAAGGGAATTTAACGGAAATGGCGATGAACCTAGAAATAAATTTGTTGGCGCCTAAAAAAATCCGGAAGGGAAAGCAACTTAGTGTGCAGCGTATTGTGCCGTATTTTTCAGGAGGAGTAGCATATACCCTTTTTGGAGCGGAAGTTGCGGATGAGTTGGCAAATGAAGATTTTTTGGTAGAACCATTTCCTGAAGCTAATGATGAAGCTACCTTTATTGTTTTACTTGGGGGAGGAGGTTTGAAGTTTCATTTTCCTCAGGCGGATTACTTTAGATTGGATGTACAGGGAGGTCTGCGGTATGTTTTGTCTGATTATCTAGATGGAATAAGTGTTAATGGTCAGCCAACAAGTAATGATTGGTATATTTTTGCGGGGATTAACTTAGTATATAGAATTCCAGTTAAAGGATCGAATTGTTTTAAGTTTTAAGGAGATTAAAATCAAAATAAATGCCTGCATATTATAATCAATGTGCAGGCATTTGTGTCTATAAGAATGAGTTTTAGCTATATTTGCGAATAAAATAAAGGACTATGTTTGGAGATTTGATGGGCAATATGGAAGAAAAGAAAG
>CAXQNQ010000195.1:0-46304 GCA_964225135.1 Mesoflavibacter profundi | reverse complement strand
TGAGAACTTTAATTTTGATTTTTTCATTTGGATTTTTACCCTACTTATTACAAGCGCAATGTATGGTAGGTGATTGCTTGAATAACTACAGTAGTTACAGATTCTCTTATGGAGGTGTTTACAAAGGAAATTTCCAAGGAGGAAAGCCACATGGACAAGGAAAAATCACTTATAGGGATAATAGTCAGTATACTGGAGAATGGGCCAACGGCACTTATAATGGCTATGGTATTTTCACTAATGCGGATGGCAAATATGAAGGTCACTTTAATCAAGGTAAATTTCATGGCTTTGGGGTTTTTCACTTCGCAAATGGTGACATCTATGAAGGTCAATGGAACAATCATAAACAACATGGTTATGGGATTATCCTAAAATTAGATGGAGCAAAGTTTGAAGGATATTTTCACCATGGGCAAATGCACGGACCTGGCACCATTACGCATACAGATGGTCGAATCTTTGAAAGTGTATGGCAATATGGGAAACTGCCATCCAATTCATCTAGAATAGTAAGACATAATAATGACTTCAGCTTTAATTGTAATGAACAATATTGCCACGAAAATTCAGGTACTTTCCAATACGAAAACGGAAATATCTATAAAGGGGAGTTCTTTGATGGTAGACCTAAAGGATCTGGTCAATTAATCTACCCCAATGGAGATATTTATAATGGGGAGTTTTCCAACGACGAGCCCAATGGTAAAGGAAAAAAATCTTTTGTTGATGGAGGAGAGATTCATGGTGAGTTCCTAAACGGTAACATAGTAAGAACATTTACAGACTTTGATGTATATCCTCAAGATTACTATGAAAATACCCAAGCATCTGATGTAGACATATATGCAGTGTTGGTTGGTGTAAGTGCCTATCCTGGTGATATAGATGATATCTTATATGCGGATGAAGATGCCATGCGGATGTATTTTCATTTGAGATCAAAAGAAGGAGGTGCCCTTCAAAAATCACAGATTCGATTGCTAACCAATCAGGAGGCTACCAAAGATAATATATTGAAAGCCACTGCTGATATATTTAGCCAAGCAGATGAAAATGATATGGTTATATTTTATTATTCCGGTCATGGTCAATACAATGGCTTTATACCGATTGACTACCACTATGGAAAATTAGTCAACTACCAAGCTTTAAGTGAAATCTTTAAAGCATCAAAAGCTAAACATAAGTTGATTATCGCAGATGCCTGCAGATCAGGAGCTATGCCTGACTTTACAGAAAAGGGAATAGGAGAAAGACAGGAGGATATAAACCCCAATTTTTATAAACACCTATATCATTCAGAACCAGGATATGCGTTTTTATTATCTTCCACATCAAGAGAATTGTCCTACGAACATGACCCACTGAGGGCTGGTGTATTCAGTTACTATTTGATCAAAGGAATAAAAGGTCAAGCTAACAAGAATAACGATGAATTAATTTCTATTGCTGAATTATTCAAATTCATCTCCAGCAATGTGAAGCGCTACACGGATGGGAAGCAAACACCTATCATTTATGGTGATTTTGATGGAAGAACACCTATAAGTTCTATGAAATAATTTATACAAGGCAGTTTATACTGCCTTTTTTAATACCCTTCATAATGAAAAAAGGTATTTTGTCGTTAATTGAATGGCACAATACCATCAAACTAATCATAACATTCTATCATGTATTCTAAATCTCACCACATCAAATATTTCCTTTCCCTTTCAATACTGCTTTTTTGTACCTTCCAATCTATTGCACAAGTATGCCAAACAGGAAATTGCACCAATGGAACAGGTATAATGACTTTTGCATCAGGTGGTAAATATATAGGTCACTTTAAAGATGGCAAAGCAAATGGAATTGGGAAATTCATTTATTCCGATGGTTCTATTTACCAAGGTAATTGGGTAAACAATTATCCTGATGGACAAGGTGTTAAAATTTATCCTGATGGATCTCGAACAGAAGGCTGGTGGAGCAAAGGGAAACCTACTGACCCACCTCAATCAGAAGAGCCAGCTGAAGCAGTTGCAGTTGCATCAAAAGAAGAGGAGGTCCAAGCTGAAGTAATGGATGCCATCATAAAAGAAGAGAAAAAATTAAGCTTACAAGAAAGGCTTAGCAATCCGAATAATAAGCCTCAACAAACCGGATGTATTAGCGGCGATTGCACCAATGGGAAAGGTATCTATATATACCCTTCTGGGGCTGCATATATTGGAGAATTCAAGGATGGACTTATTCATGGTATTGGTGTTTGCTATTATCCCAATGGGAGTAAATATCAAGGGAATTGGGTAAAGCGATATCCAGAAGGAAGGGGAACCAAAATAAGTGCTGATGGTAGAAAATGGACTGGACAGTGGAAAAAGGGTCAACCCCTAGATAATGATGGACAAGTGATTGCAGAACTATTTCCAAATGAGTCTAATAATGAGTTAGAAGCCAATGTTCAAACTGGATGCGTTTCTGGTAATTGCACTTCAGGTATTGGTATTTTCGCTTATGCCAATGGTGCACGATTTGAGGGCAGTTTCAAAAATGGAAAACCCAACGGTAGAGGTGCTTTCTACTACCCAGATGAAAGCACTTATATAGGAGATGTACAAAATGGTCTATACCATGGAGATGGTGAATACACTGGATCAGATGGCCATACACTTTCTGGTATGTGGGAAGAAGGAACATTAGTGGAAGACCAAAATGTAGTTTCTAATGTGGGCTGCATCGAAGGAGATTGTTCAAATGGTTATGGCACCTTAGTTAAGCCCAATGGAGACCAATATGTAGGAAACTTTAAAAACGGTGTTTACCATGGTCATGGCACCTTAATAGGTGCTGACGGATCAGAAATCAAAGGCAATTGGTATCAAGGCATATTTGAGGCGAGCAAAACCTCTGAAATGCCTACTAGGAAAACCAAACGGGGCTTCAAAAGACCAAAAGTATATGCAGTAGTGGTAGGCGTATCCTCTTATGATCACATGCCTACCTTAAAGTATACGGATGACGATGCGTATAGAGTTTACGCCTTCTTAAGATCACCTAAAGGGGGTGCACTTGAGGGAGATCAAATCAGTGTCTTAATTGATGAAGCAGCCACAAAAGTAAAGATTATAGAAGCCATGCGCAGTACTTTTGCCAAAGCTGGTCCTGAAGATCTGATTATGCTCTACTTCTCTGGACATGGTTTAAATGGTGCTTTTTTACCTATTGATTTTGATGGGTATAACAACCGTCTAGACCACGAAACCATTAAATCGATTTTAGAGGAAAGCCAAGCTAAATACAAGATCTGCATTGCAGATGCCTGTCACTCTGGTTCATTACTAGCTATGAAAGGTGGAACGGACCAAACAATTATTGAATCCTATTATGATCAATTAGCTCAAGCTAAAGCAGGTACAGCTCTAATCATGTCTTCTAAGTCTCAGGAAACCTCTTTAGAGTCTCAAGGCCTTAGACAAGGTGTATTTAGTCACTACCTCATTAAAGGATTGGAAGGAGAAGCAGATATCCAGCCGAGAGATAGAATAGTTACCATTGCAGAGCTATTTGAATTCATCAATGCAAATGTTAAAGCATATACTGGAAAAAGACAAACTCCAGTGATACAAGGAGATTTCGATCCAAACATGCCAGTCAGTGTACTTGGCATGTAATAAAGCAGGTAATATCTATTAGGTATTACCTTTTTTTTTGACTACTATTTAAACCATTAACGCCAATTTTGCCTTATATCTTAAAAGAAACAATTATGCGCTACTTAATACTAGGCACCCTTTTTTTACTAAGTGCCACAACCTGGGCTCAGAATTATGAAAAAGCAACCTTTGGAGGCGGATGCTTTTGGTGTGTAGAGGCAGTTTTTGAAGAACTAGAAGGTGTTGAATCTGTAGTATCAGGCTATTCAGGGGATACTAAATACTATTCCTACGAAGAAGTTTGTACGGGCAGAACCAAACATGCGGAGGTGGTTCAAATAACTTATGACCCCTCGAAGATAGACTTTAAATTCCTATGTGAAGTTTTCTTTACAACACATGATCCTACAACTTTGAACCGACAAGGGAATGATAAGGGTCCACAATATCGCTCTGTAATTTTCTACCATAACAATAAGCAAAAGGAAATTGCTACAAATGTTAAAAAAATCTTCGCCACTACGCTATGGGAAGACCCAGTGGTTACTGAGATTTCGCCCTTCATTAAATTTTATGATGCAGAACAATACCACCAAGATTTCTATGAAAATAATACCTCTTATGGGTATTGTCGAGTAATCATTAATCCCAAAATTGAAAAGTTCAGAAAGCAATACGCTGCTTATCTAAAAAAATCCAACTAATGAGTAAGTCTTATAATCCACTCAGTCCAGAGGAAGCAAGGGTAATCCTACACAAAGGGACTGAAAGACCATTCACGGGGGAGTATAATGATCATAAGGTAGCAGGTACTTATTCTTGCCGTCAATGTGATGCACCACTATACCAATCCGAGGACAAATTTAATTCTGGTTGTGGCTGGCCGAGTTTTGATGACGAAATATCAGATGCTGTAGAACGCGTCCCTGATTCAGATGGTAGGCGAACTGAAATTATTTGCTCGAATTGCAAAGGGCACCTTGGGCATGTCTTTTTAGGAGAGCGATTTACCGCAAAGAACACCAGGCACTGCGTCAATTCTATTTCACTTAAGTTTACACCTAAAAAATAGGACAACTCCATCCCTATTGTATATATTTGGTTGAATACAAACTCAGCTGTTATGGCCAATAAATTAGATCAACTCGTTCTTCATGCGCCTCAAAGAGGTACTGTAACCTATATTTCATATCGAACAGAACGAAGAGGAGCGGTAATACCTGCTGATTCCGTCCAAATAGAAGAAGGTAAAGGTATTGCTAATGATCATTATGGTAAATTAGGTAATCGCATGGTTACCATTATGCAGGAAGAACACCTTGCAACAGTGGCTGCACTTTGCGGAAAATCAAGTGTAGACCCTAAAGATACCCGCAGAAATTTCTTAGTAAAAGGATTTAATCTAAAAGCCCTTATTGGTAAATCATTCAGCCTTGGATCTGAAGTTATTCTCCTGGGCACAGGAGATTGTGTTCCTTGCGATCGAATGGAAGAAAACATCGGCCCTGGAGGGTATCAAGCTATGGTAGGCCATGGTGGCATAACTTGTAAAGTCATTCGTGGAGGTCAGGTAAGTATAGGGGATGAATTAGCTGTGCTCGGTGAATAGTTAATAAGCATCCAACTTTAGTCTCTAGCAATTCCTTCTTCTGCGAATTCTTTTCGAAGCTTTAGAATATCTGCATCAATCCATTGTTGCGCCTCATCTAATAGTTTTTCCGGATCATCCCCGTACATAGGTGGACCTACTGAAGCCTTGATATAAACTTCTTTCTTGCCAAAGGTTTTAAAGAAATGTGGCAAAAACATATCCGTACCAATCCATGAATCTTCATCCTTAGAAAATTCAATAGACATTGGAATGACAGGGACGCCTAACTTCGCGGCTAAACGAAATGATCCTAATTTAAATTGAAGGGTCTTTGAATCTGCAGTGGTGGTTCCTTCTGGGTAAATGAGGATATTATTCCCCTTTTTCAATTCTTTTTCCATCCCAGTAAGTGTATCCTTTCTACTTTGTCGGTCTTCTCTTTGCACAAAAAGTACACCTGTATAGTCTGCTAAGTATCCAATCAATGGCCAGCTGCTCACTTCTGCTTTGGATACTGGCATTGCCTTAACCAAACGTAGAGCTATCATGGGATCAAAATAAGATTTGTGGTTTTGAACAATTATGGCAGGTCCCTTAATTTCAGGAAGAACACCTTTCATGTCTAGCTTTACCCCTACGCGCTTAATCGTGTATCTAACCCACTTACGCCTGACTTCCAATATATAATCCTGTCCTTTTTGTTTGTCTAATTTAAGGCTGACCATGATTCGCATCACTGTCCAAACCGCTGTAACCAAAAAGAAAGAAAATCGATAAGTTGCCCTAATCTTGTTCATTCTGTAACCTCTTTTTTCCATGCCCTAACAAACATTTAAGGCACTTCATGCAAATCTAAATTAATAAAACCCACTAATACAATAGAGAATGAGGAATTCCACATTAAAACTAATAAACCAAGCTTTGAGTTTTATTTATTTCAACAGAAGTGCAGAAACTTTTAAATATTTAAAAAAACAAGTTCAGAAAGAATAGTGTATTTAATCCAAATCAAATTAACTTTGGTGCTTCATTTTGAAGCAATGTAGACAATTAAAATACCTATAATTGCCTTAATGAATTGAAAATCAAAAAGCTAACCAAATTAAAGAGAGCAGGATCTAGTTCCGAGTTGGCTTTTGTATGAAACATAAAAAATCTATATGGATTATTTTAAAGAATCCTTGAATTTACACAAGCGGCTAAAGGGAAAAATCAGAGTCAATCCTAAAATTGATGTACGTACTAAAGAAGATCTTTCTTTAGTGTATTCACCAGGAGTTGCAGAACCTTGTAAAGCAATTGCAGCAGATGTAGAGGCAGTATATGATTACACGATTAAAAGTAACACTGTTGCAATCGTAAGTGATGGGTCTGCTGTATTAGGTTTAGGAAATATTGGAGCACATGCATCTATACCGGTAATGGAAGGAAAAGCTATGCTTTTTAAGCGTTTTGCAAATATTGATGCTTTCCCCATTTGCTTAGATACTCAAGATGTAGATAAAATTGTAGAGACTGTAAAATTAATAGCGCCGGTCTTTGGAGGAATCAACTTAGAAGATATTGCTGCTCCTAGAAGTTTTGAAGTAGAGGAAAGATTACAAGATATTGGTATTCCTGTATTCCATGATGATCAGCATGGAACTGCCATCGTTGTATTAGCTGGACTAATCAATGCAGCAAAGGTTGTTAAAAAGAATCTTTTTGACCTTAAAGTAGTAATCAATGGTGCAGGTGCTGCAGGTATTGCTATTGCCAAATTATTGCGCTGTGTCCATATGGAGGATGCTAGTTCATGTATCTCCGTAAAGGATGTAATCCTTTGTGATAGTAAAGGTATTGTACACAGGGGAAGAACAAACTTAAACTCTGCAAAAGAAGAAATTCTGAACTATACGAACATTGAGAACAAAGCTGGGTCACTTCAGGATGCTTTAGTCGATGCTGATGTATTTATCGGAGTAAGTGTAGGTAATTTACTTACAGCAGTGGATGTTCAAACCATGGCTAAAGATGCTATCATCTTCGGTCTAGCAAATCCTATTCCTGAAATCATGCCGGAGGAGGCCAAGAAAGGCGGAGCGGCTATTGTTGGCACAGGTCGATCTGATCTACCGAACCAAATCAATAATGTCCTTGGATTCCCAGGAATATTTAGAGGAGCTTTAGATGCTAGAGCTAAACGCATTTCAAATGGAATGAAACTAGCTGCTGCTTTTGCGATAGCAGACCACATCACTAATCCCACAGCGGATTGTATCATACCTCCAACATTGAATGAATCAGTAGCCTGGAAGGTTGGCAAAGCTGTCCAAGAAGTAGCTCTTCAAGAGCAAAAAGAAAGAAAAGATTAATTTCTTACATCACCTCCGGGTCTTTGATTGATTCGGAGGTTTTTTTCATCTGGCTTTTCTCTGTAAAACGAATGAGCTGGTTTACCGAAAAGTATAGAAGAACTAGCATAAGAAGTTCCAAAGGTATCCGCTAAATTCACCACTTGATTCATTGCATCCTCTAATTGATATTCATCTAGGTAACTTAATGGATGGGAGAATAAAGAAATCACATACTCATTGTAGAGCCCATACTTAGCGTCTAATGCGGTATGGAAGTTTGCTTCTAGCATGCGTTCCCATTCAGATTCATCAATTTCATCCCGATTAACTACGGGAGTAAAAATTCGCATCCTATCTGAATCTTCATCAGCAAAAACTAATATCCAACGATTCTCAAAGTTGACCATCCATACTCCATCTTCGCCTTCTGTTTCCAATTCTAATTTTTTGAAAAATCGTTCTACTCTTTTTTCATTCATCTGCTGCGCTTGAGCAGGAATGCTCATTATAAGGCAGGATAATACCAATACCAGAAAGGTAAGTGTTTTGTTCATGAGTGTTTGTTTTTGTGATAATAAGATAGATTTTATTCAAATGGACGAGTGTCTTACACCTTACATTGCATGTCCTGACTACTGCTTTTTCGAGAAACAGACAAAATTGGCCTTTTTTTGGAATCATAGCGGATTAGGCCTAAAAGACTACAGGGATTAACGGAAATTCCATTATTTTAGTCCAAATCAATCTGCTCACGACTTGATCGTGATTACTAAAAAAGATTTTGATGAAAAAACTATCCATTACCCTTACATTGTCCTTACTAGTCATACTTTCCTTGTTCGGACAAAAACAGCGCACAGCTGGTCAAATATTCACAGACATCCAAAAATTAAACACTGTAGGTACAGTTCTCTTTGTAGCTGCACATCCAGACGATGAGAATACGCGCATGATTTCCTATTTATCTAATGAGAAACATTTGGACATAACCTACTTATCACTAACCCGTGGAGATGGTGGTCAAAACTTGATAGGATCTGAAATTAGAGAGTTATTAGGAATCATAAGAACTCAAGAATTATTAGCAGCCAGAAGAGTGGACGGAGGAAAGCAATTATTCTCAAGAGCAAATGACTTTGGATACTCCAAACATCCAGATGAAACGCTTAATATCTGGAATAAAGCAGAGGTTTTAGAGGATGTTATTTGGACCATTAGAAAACTTCAACCTGATGTAGTCATCAATCGTTTCAATCACAGAACTCCAGGATCTACGCACGGACATCATACTTCTTCCGCCATGCTTTCTGTAGAGGCTTTTGGAATGGCAGGAAATCCTAAAATGTTCCCAGATCAATTGGAATATACTAGTCCTTGGACTCCACAAAGATTGTTCCTGAATACTTCTTGGTGGTTTTATGGATCAAGAGAAGCATTTGAAAAAGCTGACAAAACTAACCTTTGCACTGTAGATGTTGGAACCTACTATCCTGTCCTAGGCAAATCAAATACTGAAATCGCAGCCGAAAGTAGAAGTATGCATAAATGCCAAGGGATGGGAAGAACGCCTACCAGAGGAACTACCCTAGAATATTTAGAATTACTGGAGGGAGACATGCCTAGTGATCAAAGCAATCCATTTGAGGGTATTGATATGACTTGGAATCGTGTTGAGGGAGGCAAAAAAATTGGAGAAAAGATTGGACAAATCCTAAAAACATACGATTTGATGGCTCCTGAAGCCTCTGTTCCAGCTTTACTGGAGGTTCATGATATGATTGCGATGATGCCAGATAATAAGTGGAAAAATCAAAAACTACAAGACCTTACTCAAATCATCCGTCAAGCTATGGGTTTGTATATTGATGTAGTCATGGACGTACCAAATGCAGCTCCAGGAGCAACTATTGGACTTAACGTAGAGGTAGTCAATCGTTCAAATATCCCTACAAAATTGATTAAAGTAGATTATCTACCCCTGGAGCAGGATAGCCTATTACAACTCCAATTAACGAGTAATGAGGTATATAATTTCAATAAGCTTATCGATATACCTGCAGATATGGATTATACGAGTCCATACTGGTTAAACGAAGATCCAGCTCTTGGAATGTATCAAGTAGAAAATCTATTATTGAGAGGACTACCTGAAACGCCAAGAAGTCTTAAGGCATCTTTCCTATTTGAAGTACAAGGCGTCAATATTCGAATCGAAAAAGATTTAGAATACAAATACACAGATAATGTAAAAGGAGAAATTTACCAACCTTTTGAAGTGCTACCCAAAGCTTTTGTTCGAATTGAAGAGCCTGCATTTATATTTGGAAATGCTGATCCAAAACCAATGAATGTGATTGTTCAAGCGGGTGTGGATAATTTAAAAGGATCCGTTTCAATACAATTGCCCAAAGGCTGGAGGACTGAACCAGGTTCTTATGACATTAATCTAGATCGAAAAGGAGCTAATCAACTGGTTGAGTTTATGTTGTTCCCCCCATCCATTGCATCTGAAGTAGAATTACAAGCAGTATTTGAAACAGATGGAGAACAATTTGATCGCTCGCTAACGCTTATTGAGTATGACCATATCCCTACTCAATCTATTCTACTTCCAGCGAAAGCAAAAGCTGTTAATATTGATCTCACTATAGCAGGAAATAAAATTGCTTACATCAAAGGAGCAGGTGACGAAGTTCCAGCAAGCCTGGAGCAAATCGGTTACCAAGTGGATCAAATAGAAGTAGGTACACCTTTAAAAGAGTTACAGAAATACGATGCCGTTGTTCTAGGTATTCGAGCATATAATACCATTGAAGGCCTTCGCTTTTATAATGAAACCCTGTTTGATTATGTACGCCAAGGTGGAACCATGATCGTTCAGTACACAACCACATGGGGGCTAAAAATGCCTAAAAGTGAGGTTCCTCCATTTCCTTTGAATATCAGTAGAAAACGTGTATCAGACGAGCAAGCAGAAATCAGAGTACTTGCACCAAATCATCCAGTTATGACAACACCCAATAAATTAAATGCAGGTGATTTTGATAATTGGGTACAAGAGAGAGGTCTTTATTTTCCCGATGAGTGGTCTGAAGAATACACTTCTATACTTTCGTCCAATGATAAAGGAGAAGAACCTCTTGATGGAGGATTATTAGTTGCAGAATTAGGAGATGGTTATTATGTATATACCGGGTTATCCTTCTTCAGAGAATTACCAGCAGGTGTACCTGGAGCTTATCGCCTTTTTGCCAATTTAATCGCCCTAAACAAACAATGAAACATGGAAGATCAATCAAAATTAAACGATCAAGAAGAAGCACCTCCATTTTTAGGTACTTGGAAGCGGGTGTATACCTACACCTTGATTTTGCACTTTATTATACTTTGTAGTTTATACTTTTTCTTTAACCAATATGCATAACTAGAATGGAATTAAGCACACTAGATTGGATTGTTATGCTAAGTACCCTATTTGGAATCGTTGGGTATGGGGTATGGAAAACAAGATCTGTCAATAATGTAAAAAGCTTCTTATTAGGAGATAAAGACTTAAAATGGTGGACCATTGGTCTATCCATAATGGCGACCCAAGCATCTGCCATTACCTTCCTATCTACACCAGGAAAAGCCTTCCAAGATGGCATGGGGTTTGCCCAATTCTATTTCGGAATGCCAATCGCCATGGTCATCATTTGCGTGTTCTTCTTGCCCATATACTACAAGCTTAATGTATACACAGCTTATGAGTATTTAGAAAGACGCTTTGATTTAAAAACAAGAATGTTTACTGCTTTATTGTTTTTAATTTCTAGGGGACTTGCAGCCGGTATTACCATTTTTGCACCAGCCATAATTATGTCCTCTATCCTTGGTTGGCCATTAGAACAAACCAATCTTTTCATTGGTATTCTAGTGATTATCTATACCGTTGCGGGGGGAACAAAGGCGGTAAGCGTAACCCAGAAACAACAAATGATTGTCATTCTGACGGGGATGTTCATTGCCGCTGGAATGATTATTTACAAATTGCCAGCCGATATTCAGTTCACTGATGCCCTTCAGATTTCAGGTAAATTAGACAAGTTGGAAATAATCAATTTCAAATTTGATCTTACTGAAAAGTATACTATTTGGACAGGTTTGCTGGCTGGGGTATTTTTATTCTTATCCTACTTTGGTACTGATCAGTCACAAGTTCAACGTTACCTGTCCGGTAAATCCTTAAATGAAAGTAGACTAGGCTTAATCTTTAATGGTATCATCAAAGGGCCCATGCAAGTATTTATACTCTTTGTTGGTATTTTAGTTTTTGTATTTTTTCAATTCAATAAGGCTCCTATACACTTTAACCCAGGCAATGTAGAGGCGGTATATGCCTCTCCGAATGCAGTAGCTTTCCAGTCCTTAGAAGCAGCATATGATGTAGTCTTTGAAGAAAAGCAAGCAGCTATTCGTGTTTTTAATGCCAGTGAAGAAAATAGTATTGACTATACGAGTAGTTTGGCTATGGTAAAAACATTAGACCAACAGGAAAAAGATTTAAGAAATGAGGCTAAAGCTTTAATCTCACAAACAGATGAAAATCTGGATACAGAGGATGGAGATTACATCTTTATCAATTTCATTCTAAACTATATGCCTATTGGTCTAATAGGATTATTGCTTGCGGTAATCTTCTCCGCAGCTATGTCATCTACAGCCTCTGAATTAAATGCTTTGGCTACTACTACGATGGTGGACTTTTACCAGCGAGCATTCAAATCCGATGAATCAGACAAGCATTACTTGGTCATGAGTAGAGTTTTTACTGTTGCTTGGGGATGTGTAGCCTTATTTTTTGCTATGATTGCCAGTTTATTCGATAACCTGATTGAGGCTGTAAATATTATTGGCTCCTTATTTTACGGTACTATCCTAGGAATTTTCTTAACTGCTTTCTTCTTGAAGCAAGTAAAAGGAAATGCAGTATTTGTTGCGGCTATAATTACAGAGACCGTTATCGTTTGTATCTACGCATTTACGCCAATTGCCTTTCTTTGGTTAAATCTGATTGGTGGGATTCTAGTATTGATACTAGCATTATTGATTCAACAATTGATGGGTAATAATGAATCTGATCCAATGTTAGATTCTAGCACAACATAAAAAAAGGGGCCTTGAATTCAAGTCCCCTTTTTTTATTACATCTTTGAGCTTCCAGATTTTACTTTTCCAGATTTAGCATCTTTCTTAGCACTCCATTCAGCGATAGACTCATTGTTCATTTTTACATACTGCATGTTACCAGCTTCCTTTGCCATAGCAATTGAACTCTGAGCAACTTCAATAGCTCTATTGTAGTTACCCATCTTACCAAGGATTAAAGCCTCAACACGTAATTGCCAATATTTTGGATCCATCTCATTTGACTTAGCAGCCCATTCAGCAGCCTGTGCCATATCTTCATGGTCAGCATCTAAATAATATCGAGCTGCTAGGTAATAATCACGAGCTGTTGGTCCAGCCAATGTTTTATTAATGGAAGCAGCAACTACAGCGTCTGTATCCATAGATACCGGAATACGAACGTATGTTTTATCCCATGCCAAAACTATATTACAAGAGTTCATTGTAATATAATCCACTACAAACATCATGGACTCAATAGTAGTAGCTTGCGTATTAGCAGGAACAGTTAATGTAGCAGCTACTTTACCTTCATCCCAAGATTCTGGATTTCCCCAATTCTCTGTATCCGTATACAAGTAGATCGTCCACTCGTCAGTTCCAGGAATAGTAAAAATAGCGTATGTACCTGCTGCAACAGCTTGATCACCTACCATAACATCAGTAGAGAATGTAACCATAGAGTTTCTATTAGCACCCGTTCTCCACATTTGATCGAAAGGAACTAGACCATTTTCAGCAAAAATAATTCTTCCTCTCATGCTTGGGCGAGAATACTCCAATGTGATTTCACACATACCAACCATCTGCGTTGTTTTACATGCTGGAGATGGAGCTGGAGTTGTAATTTGTGCTTGTGCGCTTAAGGAAAAAACCATAGCCACAAGAGCGATAAACAAGTTTCTCATTTCTTTTATTGTTTGAATTGAAATAAAATGGTTAGTAAATATAATTAAATAGAATCTATTAGAGCTTATAATCTAATATGGATCTAAAGTTATGCCCAAATTCATCTTTTATCTTTTCGTTGCTTATGATGCGTTGCTGGATCGTTTTATCTACATCAGCATAAGTAGGTGGAAGAATACCAAACCGCTTAGCCAAAGCCCCATAATACAATCGTTTTGAAATCTGCTCACCTGAACTTAAGTTGAAAACCCGATATGCATCTACTGATGGAGTTGTACTTAATCTGCTAAGAATTTTAGAAATTATCTCTATGATATCTTCTTGATGAATCAAATTTACGGTTTGATTTTCATTGGAATCTATGGTCCGACCTGACAAGGTAAATATTGGATGCCTTTTAGGACCAATCAATCCAGCAAATCGCAGCACTATTCGATTAAATCCTAAATCTGTTTGTAAGTAATTTTCGAGTTCTACTAATGAGGCTCCAGATCTTCTTCCTCCTTCTAAAGAACTAGTTTCATGTAGAACCCCAGTTTGATTGCCGTAAACAGAAGTGGATGAACAAAACAAAAGAGTAGCACTAGCAGGTATTTCTTCAAATAAGAACTTGGACTTGATAACAAATGCCTCATCAGCAGATGGTGGAAGGGTAAAAATATAATAGTCTGCCTTTCTGAGTTCAGTAGGTAGAGGTTCTCCTAATTGCCATGTACGAATTAGGAGACCATTCTTCGGCAGTTGATCAGGTAAGTTACGCTTAGTTCCAATGACTGAATATCCCTCCCGAAGCAATTGATTTGCCAAAGGAAGCCCCAACCAGCCTAAACCAAGAATAACGACCTTTTTATTCATATTGATATTCAAAACAACCAATATCAGGATTGGTTGCATCGCGCGCTCTATTTAGTAGATCTAAGGAAATCCCATTGATCACCTTAGCAGCCTCTTCGGCAATAGAAAGCGTATCAAGCTGATAGTCATTTTCATTGATACTCACAAAAAGAGTATCTCCATAAACAGTATTAATACAATCAGTTGTAAAATCTTCAAAGAAGTTTGGATAAGCTCCTTCAATAGGATCAAGCATATCTTTTACCTGAACAATACAATGATCAAATTGAATATTGAAATCAAAAAAAGAGTTTCCGCCAAAGAAATCAGACATCACCAATTCGTCGTTCCTTGATCCTGTGATGATACAATTATTAAAACGAGCAGTAATGCTATTGGTTAAAAACTGTGTGCACAGCGGGTCAAGACAAACCCCATTCGATAAGCGCAAAGCTGGGCTATCAAATCCATAATTGGCCAGCGTACAATAATCAAAGAAATAATCCCCGCCATAGGATAACTGCACCGCCTGACTTGCATTTTCATAAAACAAGGAATTTTCAGCATCTATCCGAGCATGCCTCCCAAATAAAGCAGGACCAGCAGTATGGTGTATTTGACTATGCTTGATTGAAAGTTCTGCAGCAGAATCGACATAAAAGCCATACAAAGCATTCTTCACTTCAGCATATTCTACTGTATTGTTTACGGAACTTAATCGAATACCAGCCCACTGACCAGGCTCCTCTTGAAAAACTTCTTCCAATCTATCCCCTTGAATCACTACAGGCTCATCCACAGTTCCTGTGATATTTAATCTTCCATCGGGTAACACAAATAGCATCCCGTCATTATAGGCAAAATTTGAACCATTGGCATCTTCGCCCAAAGCAACTCCCCCATGTACATAGACATTCGTACCTGCTGGAATATTCAAGGTGCAACTATCAATAAATAAAATACCATATATCACATAAGGTTTGGGATCATCCCAAGTGATTTCACCAAAATCACAGGATAATAAAGAAAAAGTCCCCCTACTAAATCTAGACGGAATGTAGTTAGCATTCTGACCCCATGCCTCTAGTGTAACCTGTTGTTCATTACCATTGGTTTCAAAAAGTAAGCGCTCTGTTATAACAAATGGAGATACCGAAAGTGGTGCGTCAGGATCTACGGTCACCTCAGCAAAAATGTAGATACTATCATTTGCTGGAACTTCAATATCAGTAGCTGGATCTCCTGGGATTCCATCTACATTTATTCTAAAAAATGACTGATCACCCGCTTCTAAGCGAATCTCCGAAATATTAATTGGATTATCGTGTCTATTATAAACCCTAATAAACTTTGTTGCTGACCCCAATTCAGTAAATACCGTATCAAAACGAAGCGTATCCACTGAAAACTCCAGTTTTGCACTACTATCCGTGATCAACTCATCATCTGACTGACACGCTTGTATAGACAAGAGAAGGGCTATTACTGAAAATATGTAGAGTAAGGTGGACCGCATAGATTTCAAACTTAATAGGATTTATGTTCTTTATTAATGTTCAAAAGCAAATTTATGGTTTAATTTTACTTTTTTTAACGCATGAATCAGAAAGCTGCTATAGACGTAATCATTCCGGCATTTAATGAGGAGCATTCCATAGGAAAAGTCGTTAAGGCTATCCCAGCAGAGTGGGTTAGAGAAATCATCGTCTGTAACAATAACAGCACCGATAATACCGTACAAGTTGCTCAAGCTTCAGGTGCTACTGTTGTAGATGCTAAGCAAAAAGGATATGGCTCTGCCTGTCTAAAAGGAATGGATTATATCAGTCAAAAAAAGAAGCTTCCTGAAATCATTGTATTCCTAGACGGAGACTTTTCTGATCATCCAGAACAATTACCTGATTTAGTTCATCCTATTTTAAACGCTGATATGCATTTAGTCATTGGTTCCCGTGCCCTAGGCAAACTAGAAAAAGGGTCTATGACTATCCCACAGATATTTGGAAACTGGTTAGCCACAACCTTAATCAAAAAGATTTACAACTATTCATTTACAGATTTAGGTCCTTTTCGAGCAATTAGGTACGATAAACTTATGGAACTTCAAATGGAAGACCCTAATTTTGGTTGGACAGTAGAAATGCAAGTAAAAGCAGCAAAACTAGGGATGAATTGTACGGAAATACCCGTAGATTATCGACAACGTATTGGAGTATCAAAAGTTTCTGGCACCATCAAGGGGACCATACTAGCTGGGTATAAGATTCTCTGGACCATATTTAAGCTAATCTAAATCTATGCAGATTATATACTACAGCATACTCCTGATTTATTCCTTAGCATTAAGCTATATCACCATCTATTGCCTGATACAATTCACCCTATTGTTTAAATACTTAAAAGCGCATAGGAATCAGCTCCAACCCAAGGTAGACACAACACCCCCAGAATGGCCCTTTGTAACCATTCAACTCCCTATCTACAACGAAAAATTTGTAGTAGAACGCTTGATAGATAATATCACCTTGATGGACTATCCTAAAGATCGATTTGAAATCCACATTTTAGATGACTCCACCGATGAGACCCTAGATATAACAGCACAAAAAGTCAAAGAATATCAAGCAAAGGGATTTCAAATAGAACAAATTAGGAGGCCTGAAAGAGTGGGGTTCAAAGCTGGTGCCTTACAGTACGATATGTCTGTATCTAAAGGTGAATTCTTGGCTATATTTGATGCAGATTTTTTACCTCGGCCTGATTTTCTCCAAAAGACTATTCCCCACTTTACCACTGACAAAATTGGTGTAGTACAAACCCGATGGGAACACATCAATAAAGATTATTCCATCATTACTAAGCTACAAGCGTTGCAACTAAACGTACACTTTTCAGTAGAGCAAGTAGGTCGTAAAACAGGAAACTACCTCCTACAATTCAATGGTACGGGAGGTGTCTGGAGGCGTTCAGCTATTGAAGATGCAGGTGGATGGCAAGCAGATACACTCACCGAGGATTTAGATCTAAGTATAAGAACCCAACTGAAAGGATATGAAATAGTCTATCTTGAAGATATTGGCTCACCTGCAGAATTGCCTGCAGAAATGAATGGACTAAAATCTCAGCAATTTAGATGGATGAAAGGTGGAGCAGAAACTGCTAAAAAAATGCTGCCCAAAATCTGGAGATCATCCCTATCCTTTAACCAGAAGCTTCATGGTAGTGCACATCTTCTAGGGTCTTCAATCTTTGTATTTATTCTAATAGCAGCTATCAGCTCGGTCCCACTGCTGTTCTTCTTCCATAAGTTAGATCATTTGCCCCTATACATTTATTCCTACTTTATGCTCTCTTGGTTGTCCATTATCTCTATTTATTATGTAGCCAATGTTTGGGCTTTTTACAACACAGAATCCTGGCGCAAAAAGATGGGTAAATTCATCGTTCAGTACCCCTTATTTTTAGGCTTATCCATGGGTTTATCTTTGCATAATTCCATTGCTGTACTAGAAGGATTTATAGGAAAAAAATCAGCCTTTATCCGAACGCCTAAATTTGATTTAAAATCAGGAAAAGATCAGATCAAGTCCAATGCATATCTGGCCAAACAAATATCCACTTCTACTCTCATTGAAGGATTATTAGCCATTGTATTTTTAGGCACAACAGCCTATGCATTGACTACAGGTCAACGAGCCTTTATTGTTTTTCACTTATTGCTAGCAATAGGATTCGGTAGCATTTGTTTCTATTCTATTAAACACTTACAACTCAATAAATAAATGAAAGGGTTTATCAAACACTGGCAAGCTGTCCAATGGTCCGAGGCACTCCTGGGCCTCGCTTTTTTGCTGGTGTTAATCCCTTTGAACTATCTACTTGAGCAAGACCAATTTCCAAGAATCCTTGCCTGTTACTCCCTCCTCTTTGGAATCTATTTTCTAATCTTAAAAAAGGGACAATTACACTTTTGGATAGGGATAGCCTTCATAGCCCGAATAAGTCTACTATTTGCCTTTCCAAATCTATCTGACGATATCTATAGATTCATCTGGGATGGTTATCTCAACAACTTAGGATTTAACCCCTTTGCCGAAATTCCAAGCTATTATTTTAATCAGCAAATAGAACCAAAATGGTTAAGTCCTGAACTCTACCAAAAACTGAATTCACCACATTATCACTCGGTATATCCTCCTTTTGCCCAAGGGATTTCTTCTACAGCAACTTATCTAGCTGGGCAAAATTGGCTAGGTATAAGCATACTAATAAAAGCCTTGATATTAATAGCAGAAACAGGTACTATGTATTTGATTTACAGACTATTAAAATCATACCATATAAATCCAAGAAACTTACTTATATACGCCCTCAACCCTCTAGTAATCATTGAACTGAGTGGTAATGTACACTTTGAAGCATTTTTGATTGTATTCTTTTTCTTAGCTCTACAAGCCTTATTGCGACAGAAACCTTTACAAGCAGCTCTATTTATGGGATTATCCATTTCGAGTAAGCTTGTTACTCTCATTCCTCAAATCTTTTTGATTGGGCGCTTGTCTACTAAAAAATTAGTGCTTTATAGTATGACTTTACTGCTAGTATTAGACATATGTTTTAGTCCATTCCTATCTGCTGATTCCTTATTCAATATTTCAGATAGTCTAAATCTATACTTTAGAAACTTTGAGTTCAATGCGAGCATATATTATCTAGTAGACTGGATTATTAAATTAAATCTTGGTTATGGGATGATCCATTATGTGGGTCCTATATTGAGTTTGATCACTTTATTGACTTGTATCACCTTAGCTATACGAGATAGGAGTACTGATATCCTAGGATTGATTCAAATGAGCTTTTGGGCCTTTTGTATTTATCTGATTTGTTCGACTACCGTGCATCCATGGTACTTAGCCTTACCCATAGCCTTATCTGTTTTCACCACTTATAGATTTATACTGATTTGGTCTGCACTTGCTTGCCTAAGCTACATCAAGTATAGCGAATATGAGCACTTATACTTTGTAGTTATTATCATTGAATACGTCATTGTATTTGGCTATTTGATTTGGGAAATCAATAAACACCGATCAATAATCAAAAATAGACCTTCCTTTTGATCTAAATAAATAGATATTTGTTCTCTTCAAAGATCTAGCATAGTTCATGTCAGGAAATAATATTAATAATAGAAAAGCCATAACCGCACTCTTAGAACAAAGTAAAGCAGGACTAGAGGCAGAGCGCGAACACGAACGTAAGCACTTCCAAGATTGGGTGCTTAAAATGCCATTGGCTGAGCGCAAAAAGGCAGGATATAGCTGGTATCCATTAGATATTCAACGAAAGGGATACACAATTGGTGGAAGAGCCTTTGTCATCTTCACCAGGATCAATAATGTAGGAGAACCACACAAATTTCGAAGTGGAAATACGGTTCGATTATTTACTCAATATGCTAGCGCGAATAAAGCAGAGATGAATGGAGTCATTCACTTTGTAGAGAAAAATAAAATGAAAGTTATCCTTTCGAGTAAGGATCACCCAGACTGGATAGATAAGGGCATGTGTGGTGTAGATTTAGGATTTGAGGAGCGGTCTTATGTTGAAATGGCTAAAGCACACACCAAAGTAGCTCAAGCAGAAAAAGATAGGATTGCGGAACTGAGGGATATCCTACTGGGCTTTAAAACAGAAGAAAAACACCCTTTAGCTTCCATACCCAACATCAAACTTAATGCCTCGCAGAACCATGCACTCAATCACTTAAACAGTAATCATCTAGTATCCATTATTCATGGACCTCCTGGGACGGGAAAAACAACTACTATTGTTGAAGCTGTGCGAGAGTTAAGCAAAAGGATGAATAATATCTTACTATGTGCACCTTCCAATACGGCAGTAGATTTACTAACGGAAAGATTAGCAGCAGCTGGAATACATGTGTTGAGGATAGGAAATATATCTAGGGTTAGTGAAACCTTGTTATACCATACCTTGGAGGCTAAACTAGGTACACATCCAGAATCTAAAACACTAAAGAAAATTAGAAAGGATGCCGCTGAAGCGCGGAGGAAGGCCAAAAAATACAAACGCAACTTTGATCGAGATGCCTATCTAGAACGTAAGGACCTTTTCAGAGAAGCTGCTGAATTAGAAACTTGGGCCCATCAATTAGAGCAAAGGCTGATCGATCAGATTATAAGTAGCTCCCAAGTAATCTGTGCCACCTTAGTTGGTGCAAGCGACAGAGTCCTAGAAAACATCAAATTTCCGATGTGCATTATTGATGAGGCAGCTCAAGCACTCATACCCTCTTGCTGGATTCCTATAAGTCGATCTGCTAAGGTAGCGCTTGTAGGTGACCCACAACAGCTCCCACCTACTATCAAATCGGATCAAGCTAGAAAGCATAGATTTGAACGAACCTTATTAGAATATGCCTTGCAGTACAACCATACAGCGAGCCTACTCAATATACAATATCGGATGCATGAACAGATTATGCAGTTCTCCAATGAGCGATTCTATAAGGGTGCCTTACAGGCTGATGCCTCTGTTAAAGACGTTCGGTTACAGATTGCTGCTAACCAGCCCTTGCAGTTCATTGATACTGCCGGATGTGGATTTGAGGAACAGGTGAACCCAAGTAGTAAGAGTCGATTCAATCCAGATGAATATTTGATTATAAGAGAACATATGCTTCAACTGATAGAAGCTTGTAAAAAGGAAGGAGATCAAGCTGATATAGCTGTTATCTCACCTTATAAGGAGCAGGTTAGCTACATCGAAGATCAACTCAAGGATGATGAGCAACTTAGTGATCATCAAATCAAAGTGAGTACTATTGACGGGTATCAAGGACAAGAGAAAGATGTGGTGTATATTTCGCTGGTCCGATGCAATGAGAAAGGAGATATTGGCTTTTTAAAGGACTACAGGCGAATGAACGTAGCGATGACTAGAGCAAAACGTATGTTGGTTTTAGTAGGCGATAGTGGTACTATTTCCTCGGATAAGTTTTATTCCGCTTTTCTAAATTATATCGATCAAGTTCAGGCGTATCGGTCAGCTTGGGAATTCATGCAATAAAAAAAGCCGTTTCGATTAATCGAAACGGCTTTTTTGATCTTTGCGACCTATTAGTATGACCAAAGGTCTTGCTCTTTGTTGAAAATTTCATTCTTAATCTTCTCTCCTTCATATAAGATATCTACACCAGATAGATAATCTTGAAGACGTTGATCGAATTCGTTTTCACGCTTAATAATATAAGAAGCAAAGTATCTAGCCTCCATAATATCCTCCCAAGACAATGGGGAAGCACCATTACCTGCATTGAATGCACGTTCCTTAGCTAGAACCTCTCTTGCATGTGGGTAATACACCCAGAATAAAGGCTCCTCATAAAGGAAAGTACCATTTTCATCCAATACATCTTTAAGTGGTGCAATACCTAGGATGCGTACACGCATTTCAGAAGACTCCTCATCAATGAACCAAACTTCCTTTACGCGGAAACGCTTGATGTCATCCGGATTAATTTCATTACGTGTGATTTCAATTTTTTCTTCGTACGTTTCAATATCAAATGTAACAACCGTATCGATACGTGTACCTTTAGAAGCTACTTCTTCAGCTGTTAAAGGAATAGTAAACTTGTCATTTTCTGTACTATAAACAGTGATATCACCATTTACAGCTGCATCCAATAGGATAGAGAAAAAGTGACGCTCAGGATAAGCAAAAGGCTTGTTCATTTTTTCACGAACATCAATCACTCTCCAAATTTTTCTTTGCCACATGATATCCGCTTCACGAACATGGTCGTAAGGCAAAACTCTGTGATCCAGAACTAACCTCTCTTCCACTACACCATCGATTACAGGTCTAGCATCTAATGGTTCACCTGATTCAGTAGTGATTCCAGTAGGAGTTCCTTGTGCAAATAGTCCAAGTGGCATCAACATAACCACTAAAGACAAAACAAAACCTAATTTTTTAAGAGTCTTCTTCATTTTACAGCAATTTAATAGATGGCCGGATACCGAAATATCCGGCCATTAAGAAGATTTTATTTATCTGATTGTAAATACCATAGATGGTAGGCTACGACCTGCAGCATCACCTGGGCATTTACCCTTAATATTTCTAAAGTAATATGTATCTCCTGGCTTAGCCTGGTTTACCAGTCTTTGTGCCTTATCATTGTATCTTGCTCCTGTGTTTTGAGCAGTTACTGGATCCTGACGAGATGCGATACGTACCAAATCAAATGTTTGGATATTACATCTTGCATCAAAATCGAAGTTCTTCAACTCAGCAATTACACCTTGGTATGCTTTGAATGTTCCGTTACCCATATTTCCTTCATGCACACCTGGCGCTAATGCAGGAACTGGATCTGGAATACGCTTCACACGGAAAGGTACTTTTACTGGCTTTGGACCTCCTGTTACAGTAACGAAAGCAAACTGATTTAATGGTGTTGGCTTAGTTACTTTAACGTTATATGAGCTACCGCCTGTCTTAGAGATAGAACCACCTCCATCTCCAGTCATAGAAACACTGATCGCATTAGAGTTAATACCCGCAGCTGAAACTGTTACAGGGTTATCTACACCGATGTAGAATACATTCATCTGATCTGCTGCAACAGCGATAGATGGCTGACCTACTTCGAATTCGAATTTCTGCTCGTAAGAATCTGTCTCCTGTGTAAGCGGGTTAGTCACATCGATCTTAACATTATAAGAGTTTGTACCTAACTTAGAACCTGTAGCAGAATAGATACCCTTACCATCTTCCATTTGAATTTCACGGCCGTTTACGTAAATCTTAGTCGATTCACTAGCAGCCGTAGAGAAAGCTGAAAGGAAGATATCCGCTTCGTATTTTTCACCTTGTAAAACATAGCTCGATTTAGCAGAAGCAACAGGGAAGAATGCATCAAATTTGATAATTTCACCTTTGGACTCTGCAAACATTTCATTCATTACTGCAGAAGCTGAAGTTTTCGCATCTGCCTGAAATGAACGTAGCATAGGAATTACCGCTGCTACTGGCATCTGACGGAACTTATATGTAGTCCACGTAGTATTCTTCTGTGCCTTATCTAGATCAGCATCTTCTTGCCAGTTCTCAATATTTCGACCTAGAGGCATTGCTTCTTCAAGTTGTTCTTGCTTGTCAGCAGATACCAATTCTTTAAGTTTGTCTCTAGTTTCGATAATTTTTGCATAAATCTGTGGACCTAATGGCTCAATACCTTTCTTAGGTTGACCATCCACCAATAAACGCGTGGTGATATCTTTGTTCTTCTTATCTTTTGGTATGTTAGATTTCGGCTTTTTGGGATCTTTACCTCCAGCGGCCGCAAAGATATCATTATAAATACCTTCGATATATGCATCGAATTGGTCAGCAATCATTTTAGCCTCAGTTGCTTTCTCAAGCGCAATTTGCTTTAAGGTATCACCCTCATAAGCTTCAGCTTCAGCTTGGATAGCCTCTAATACTTTTTCATTACTCTCCGTTACAATATCATTCGATGTAAGCATACTTTTCTCCAATGTAAAGAACGCGTTCATTACAGAGGCAGAAACATTTAACGCAAGCAGTGCTGTCAAAACCAGATACATCAGGTTAATCATCAGCTGCCGCGGTTCCTTAGGAATTGACATGGATCTTTTTTTTAGTGTTTAAAAAATAATTGACTCAGTGAACTTCAATTAGTTCTTACCAATGTTAGACATTGCGTTAAGTACGTTACCGTACACAGAGTTCAACGATCCAAGATTCTCATTCAATGCAGCTAACTGATCTTTGTATGCTTTAGTATCTTCAACAGAATCCTGTAGGTCTGCCATCGCCTCGTTTATACGAGCATAGAAGTTACCCATAGCTTTTACTTGCTCAGATGTTCCAGAAAAGTCAATTTCCTGAAGTGCCTTCAATGATCCAAGGTTAGTGGACATTGATTTAAGTTCTTCTAGCATTCCGCTTAGGTTTGCCTCTACTGCATCAGCATTAAGTGGCTTAGCAACTTCGCCTAAATCTCCTGCAGTAAGCGGAGCGATATTTGATTCATAGTCAGATAGACCTGGGTATAATTTTTCCCAGTAGTAATCTTTGTCTGGTCCTAATACACCTAACATTAAGAAGATTAGTGCCTCTACACTTAGTCCGATAATAAGCATTTCAGATGCATATGGCCATGATTGAAGCTTAAAAAGTGCTCCCATTAGAACAACTGCTGCACCCACACCAATAATCAAGTTCTTAGCGTATTTAAAACTTTTAGATTTAACAAAACTGCTCATTTCCTTTAAATTTAATTTTGATTAGTCAATGGATAAAAAATTGCTGTATTCACCTTTTAAATCAGATTAACAATAAAAGTTACATCCTTAAGGAGAATTTTATTCAACAAAAAAGGATATAAAATATGGATGCCAGTATTTGGTTTTATTTGACATCCATATTTTCAATTGAATTATCTTAGAAATCGTCGATTGAACGCCCTAAGAAAGTAAGCGCACATCTAAAACCGATGTATGACTTAGTTGTATCTTCGTATTCCCAGTGGCGCGTACCTGTTTCCAAGAAGAACTTAACATCCTTCCAAGAACCACCGCGAACTACTTTTCTTTTGTATGCGATTGGATCATCCTCCTTCGAATCATAACGGATATCTGGATTCAAATCGTGAATGTGTGCGTATGCACCAGCTTCATAAGAAGAACTCGTCCATTCAGCTACATTACCTGACATGTTGAATAATCCGTAATCATTCGGGAAGTAAGCATCTGCCTTAACCGTATATAGACCACCATCCTCTGGGTAGTTACCACGACCAGGCTTAAAGTTGGCCAATAAACAACCTTTAGCATTTCTAATGTAATATCCACCCCAAGGGTAAGGAGCTAATTCGTGTCCACCACGAGCTGCATATTCCCACTCGTGTTCGAAAGGAAGACGGAAATCTTCAGAGTTTACCCCATTAGCAGCGTAAGAGTTCCATAGCTTCGTTCTCCAGAAGCAGAACGCATTAGCCATAGCCCAATTTACACCAACAACTGGGTAATCATCGAAAGCAGGGTGCCAAAAATAGTTACGAGTCATCGGCTCGTTGTACGAATAAGAGAAGTCTCTAATCCATACCATAGTATCTGGATATACGTTTACCTTTTCTTCCATGATGAAATTTCTCCTAGGAGATTTTCCTTTATCATGAGCGGCTTTTTTCCAATCAAACCACTGGTATTCGTATTCTAATTTACTTACATCTAATTCTTTCCTACCGGCAAACTTATTGTTACCTGTGTAGAACATTTCTTCTAATTCTTCAGAATCCCAATCGATGTCAGCATACCAATCGATGTATGTCTCACTACCGTCTTCAGACTCGTAAGTATTATCTAAGATAGAATGTGCAATTGAATCTTTGACCCAGTATACGAACTGACGATATTCGTTGTTTGTGATCTCCGTTTCATCCATGTAGAAACCTTGGATGGAGATTGATTTAGGTCGTTGTGTGTAGGTATTTACAATGTCTTGGTCACTGTTACCTATGTGTACTGTTCCTGATGGGATGTAAACCATTCCATAAGGATTAATACCGTTCCACGCTGGACGATCCATTACACCGATTAATTGACCGTTTTCGCGAGTACCGCACGATGTTACTACCGCTAGCAACATAAGTACGAAAGATGTCTTTAATAAATTCTTCATTTTACACCCGAGTTTTCCTTCATTTTGATAAGAGTCCGTAAATATAGTTTCTTAATTATTTATCACAAAATGAAATTTTTGTTTTCTCGAAATAATCAATAAAAACTTAACATTTATGCCATAAAACAAGCAAAAAATGTATAGAACTGAATATTTCTGAAATTTTCTATTTGCAGCAATTAATTGAAACCTATAGAAACCTAACTATTTAAAGCACAGTATACCTATGCGTAAATACAAACCTAAACTAATATTTTAAACGAAACATCACAATAATAATTTCGTTTAAATCACCTCTTGTAACGCTGATTATAAATAATTGGCGGCAATTTACCTTTCCACACCGCTTTTCCTAGATCATAGCGAATCAAGAGCTCATGCGAACCTCCGTGCACCGATTGTAGGGCAGAGATTCCAATATCATATCCATAATAGAGGCTCAAGCCTGATCCGAAGAAATAACCAACAAATGGTATCACCGAATCCACAGAGGTTTCGTTATACCCTCTGAACGAACCACCAAATACAATATTGTCATCATAGACAAATTTCACACTTCCTTCTAGTTGGCTCTGCGACAAAATGGTTTTTAATAAAATAGATGGTGTAAAGGTGATATGTCTACCTACCTCAAAACTATTCGCCACATATACATAATATGCCCTACCCTCATATAAATCCAATCCATTAATCGATCGACTACTTTCAAAGGCATTATTAACGGAAAGGCCTACTTCAAAGGCATCTGAAATAAAATAAACACCTGCATCTGTAGCTAAGCTATTGCCTTGCATTAATCCTGAGCTCAAAAAATTATCCTCATGATCAAAAACATTCTCATTATAAGTACCATCCGGTGTACGAATTCTACTTCCATCAATAGAGAAGTTTTGCCAGTACAAAGTAGTCCCTAGTCTCAATCGTCCTGTATTACCGATATAATAATTATAGGCATAAGACAAACCCACTTTACTACCTCGAGTTAGACCAAGTTGATTCTGTTCAAAATACAGGCCTAAACCACCAGCAAGTGGTTGAGCACCAAACTGAACATTAGCATGCTGACTCACTGGAGATCCTGGAAGTGCACTCCACTGATTCCTTATACCACCCGTCAATATGATATTTTCTTCCACTCCAGTTGCAGCAGGATTAAAACTACCTGGATTCAAGAAATATAAACTGTACTGCTGATTGTTCTGTGCCGAAATAGCACCAACAAAGGAAAAGATTAAAATGGCAACTTGTAAGATTCTTTTCATAAAAGGGATATCCTATTAAGTTAAATGGGAAATTAAGCTAAATAATTGTTTTGACCTTATGCATTAACACCTAGTGTAACTTACTAACAAAGCTTAATAAAATTAAGTTACGGACATTTTGTTTAAATAACATATACCCATGCCTTCTTAACATCTATCAGGACCGGATGTATGTCCGAAGGTAATTAGGTACTTTAAGCTTACCCGCTTCCTCTAGTTGATTCAACTCTTTTTTGAAATTCCATACCAAGGCATGATGCAAGATCATATCTAAACCCATCTCCCTAAAGGATTCCGAATTGGAAAATAACAAGTCCCTAATTTGGTTCAGCCTAGATACATCTGAGTTTCCACGACCATATAATTCCCAAAAACGATCTAAGCTAATTCCCCCTTGAAGTGAAGGATCGGCTTTTTGTTTACCAAAAACATACCAGCCTCCTTGCTCCTTTTCTAAATGCACCACTAACTTTAAATGATGTCGCCAAATTTCAAGCAAATATTTAGGCAAACCACAAGAAGTATCAAAATAAACGGCATCAGAACCATCAAATACTCTATCAATAGTTGCCCCTGTATGTAAGGCACGCTGATATTTTAATTGACTGAACTGTTTGGCATCTAAGTTTTTCAATGCTTGGATCAATACTGTATCAGACCAATCCACTGGAGTTTGTTGAAATAATATATCAAAAAGGGTAGCACGTAAACCAGGCGCAATATTCTTTGATGAACAACGCTTTGTAAATGCTATAAATGGAGCTGTCGCTTGCTTAGACCTAATTTTTTTTAGCCGACCAGATCCAAACAAAATATCCCTCACATTAAAATCGATTCCTCTACTATCTAATTCTTCCAATTTCACTAATTCAAAAACTGCTTTTGGTAACTGCTCCAACTTAGTTTTATACAAACTAAGTATTTTCAAATACGGAAATTGCTTGGCGTAAAACTTAAAGGATATTAATGGATTATTACTGCAATCTAGGTGCTCCAAAAACTTTAAGTCTTGCTCACTCCAATCTATGGTCTTCAGAGCATTACTAGATAAATCCAATTGTTTAAGCAGATGAAGTCCCTTTAATTTATTCGGCCAACGCACTATTTTATTTTTATTCAAGGACAAACTTCTCAATAGTGTTGCTCCGGCAAAAACCTGTGGATCAATTTTTTCAAGTTTATTCCCGCTAATATCCAGACTATGCAGTTCAGGAAAGTATGTCCCTATAGCTGGAAGTAAGTCTATTTGATTTTTCGATAAATCTAAACGCCTAATAGTAACTGCATCATTGGGCAATGCTAAACTTTTGATTTTATTGGAGCTTAGATTTAAGGTTCTTAATTGGGGCAATTGAAACAGCCAGGTAGGTATCAACCGAATGGAATTATTGGACAGGTCCAATTCTTGAAGATTTAGACAGACCTTGAGCTCCTCTGGCACTTTCTTAATTTGACGTGCTGACAAATGGATGCGCGTAGCTTTTGGATCTATATTTATCGAAGTGTTCGACCTTTCCATGAATAGCTTTTCTTGAATAAGGACAAGCCACCTATGCCAACTAAATAAAACACATGAGCGACTTGCACAAAACAATATAGGGTTTTATTCATGCTTAGCCTATAATACCTAACCAGCTGATTCAAGTACCAATAATCTACTAGGACTCTTAGTCCCCAAAACATCAGCATGACCCACACCCAGTTACTCCAAACCAAAACACCCAACCAACCAAAAATAAGCCAGGCACTAAATGCAAAAGCTATACCGATATGTCTTTTTAAAACATTGGATTTATAAGCAGTGGTTTTACCAGCCCACCTCAATCGTTGCATCCAAAATGCCGCCCATGTTGTAGTAGCAAAGGTACTTACTTGAGCTGCTGGATTAGATTGAAATGAAATATGATTAGGATCTTTGGCCGCCAGTTGTTGTACAATCCACATATCATCTCCAGATGCATGCTGTTCACTACCTGTAAAACCTCCACAGTCCAGAAAAACAGATTGCCTGAACGCTAAGTTGGCACCATTGGCTAGCTGAAAACCTAATTGCTTATGCCCAGCTGCAGTCATCCCCATTACGCCCAACATATCTAACATTTGTACTTCCGTTAGTACAGTAAGCTGGGACTCTACATGAACAGGACCACAAATGGCCCATGCCGCATTATAATCTATATTACTAAAAAGTGCAGTTATCCAATTCGGCTGCATAGTACAATCCGCATCTGTGCAGATCACCCAGTCGGTATCTACATGCTCCATACCCCAGATCAAGGCTTTTTTCTTTCCGTTATAGTTAGCAGGTAGTTGGAGTATATTGAAATGACTAGGTAAACTTAAAGACTCCAGTACCGCTAATGATTCATCTGTTGAATGATCATTTATAAAGTTTACTGACCAATTAGAATGGGGAATTTCCAACTGTTGAAGGCTATCAACTAATCCGGGTAAGTGCTTAGATTCATTTCTAAACGGAATTAGGATAGTGAAATCAGGGATCCCATTAGTGTGGGCTGATTGGGCATTTGATGTCATGCCATATTTTGAATATTGCCACACCTGAAAAGTATAACTGAAGGCCAGTATAGCCCCGATCAGGATGGCAATCCAAGCCAAATCTTAATCCTTATTTAATCTTGGAAGGTCTAAAGGATCTTCCAATTCTTCAAACTCAATATAGTCGCCCTCCAATTCTTCTTCCTGCTGTTTCATGCGTCTTCCCATTCTGTAATTCATCAATGATCGAGCAAATAGAAAGGCAATCAAAAATGGGAATCCAATCGCACTAAGAGCAGTTAGGGCTAATCCACCCATTAGATTCACTTGATATTGTTTCCCCAACCATTTGAAATAGTTGAGTGGTACTTTTTTATCCAATAAAAAAGATGCAATGAACATGAAAGGAGCAAAAATGCTCAACAGTTTCCACAATCCGCTAATCAAAAACCAAATCATAGCCATAAAAAGCACAGCCACAAGTAATCCGGTTAATGGGTTTATCTTAAAAATTCTATTATTCATGTCAATTTCTTAATTCGATACAGTAAAAATACAGCAGATCAGCTATATATGTTCATCAATTTAGACCAGCGGGGCTTTTGTTTAGCTTAGCGTAATAAAATTTGTAGACTAAATCATTTTGCTGCCAAAAACTGCATGTCATGCAATTTCCTAAAATGACCATCCTCTAATTCTAATAATTCTGCATAACTTCCATTCTCTACTATGCGCCCTTTGTCTAGAACCAAAACACGATCCGCATTTTTGATCGTGGATAATCTATGTGCAATTACGATAGAGGTTCGTTTATCAATCAATTTTTCTATGGCGTATTGAATAATATCCTCTGACTCTGGATCAATGGAAGAAGTCGCCTCATCCAAAATTAAAATATCTGGTTGATATACCAATGCGCGCACAAATGAGACTAATTGACGCTGCCCCATAGATAGGGTAGCTCCTCTTTCTTGTACCTCATAATCATAACCACCAGGTAACTTCATGATAAATTCATGTGCACCAATCATCTTAGCAGATTCAATCACTTGGGCTTTGCTGATACTCGGATTGCGTAGGGTTATATTCTCTAGGATTGATCCAGAGAATAAGAATACATCCTGTAATACAATAGCCATTCTTGAACGGAGTGCGTTTAATTCATAATCCTTTACATCTACTCCATCGACTAAAATCCGACCACCGTTCAATTCATAAAACCTAGACAAAAGATTTATGATGGTAGACTTACCTGATCCTGTACTTCCTACTATAGCTAGAGTTTGATTAGGCTCCAATGAAAAACTAACTTCGTTTAATACATAGTGTTCGTCATCATAAGCAAAATCCACTTCTTCAAAGGCAACGGATCCTTTTAATCGATCTACTTGGACACTACCCTCATCTTGAATCTGATCTGTATTATCCAATACGTCAAAAACCCGTTCTGCAGCAATCAATCCCATTTGAAGCGTGTTAAATTTATCCGCTAACATCCGAATAGGTCGATATAACATATTCAAATAGATTGGAAAAGCGACTAACATACCCGGACTGACTAATCCTTCTAAACTACTCTTTGCACCCCACCACACCATCAGTCCTAAGGATAGGGCAGAAATAATTTCTACAACAGGGAAGAAAACAGCATAATACAATATAGAATCCAAGTTGGCTTGCGTGTACTTCCTATTGATTTTCTTAAATGAATCCAGCTCTCTTTTCTCTGAACCAAATGCTTGAACAATACGCATACCAGTGATTCGTTCTTGCAAAAAAGCATTCATCTCTGCCACTTGATTCCGAACCTTAGTATATGCTGCTTTCACTTTTTCTTTGAATATATAAGTAGCATAAACCAATAGCGGCATAGTGATCAAGATAATCAAAGACAATCTCCAGGAGGTCAAAAACATAATGGTCAAAACCGTAAATACAGTCAATAAATCAGAAATGATAGTGATTACTCCTTGAGTAAATATTGAGTTAATCGTTTCGATATCATTAATGACTCTTGTGGTAGACTTGCCAATAGGAGTAGTATCAAAATATCTTAATTTCCGGGAGTTAATGTGATTAAATACCTTGATCCGCAAATCGCGTATAACGGATTGCCCGAAAAGATTGATGTCGTATAAAAACAAGTATTGGATAATAGAGTTGGCCACTAAAACAAGGAGTACATAGATTAGTATTCGAACCATGCCATTTAGGTCATAGTTGAAAATATAGTCATCGACCATAACCTTAATCAAATAAGGTCTTATCGTCATCAAAACAGCTAAGGTTATTGCAAAGGTAAAAGCCAAGATGAATAACTTTTTGTAAGGCAATGCCTCTCGAAGTACCCTTGATAATAGCCTAAAATTAATGCTGTTTTTGTTCTCCATAGATGATAAAATCGAAGTCCTGATTGCTTCAACAATACAAATATAAATTTAATTTGTTCAGGTATATCCTACGCTCTACAATTTTATGACTGCAACTGTTCATTATGTCGTTTCTTTCAGCATGCCTTCATCCGCAAAGCTGTAATAAGCCTCCTCAGAAACGATCAAGTGGTCTAAAATCACGATATCCAATGTCTGTCCAGCTTGAACCAGTTTATTGGTCAGTTGGATATCTGCTTGTGAAGGGATAAGGTTCCCACTCGGATGATTATGAACAAAGATTGCCGAAGAGGCAGAAAACTGTATGAGTTTAAGGAAAACCAACTTGGCATCTACTACAGTACCTGAAACACCCCCACTAGATATTCTTTGCATACTAATTAATTTATTCGCTCTGTTCATAATCATGATCCAGAATTCTTCATGAATGAGATTACTCAATTTTGATCGAACCAATTGAAAAGCATCTGCACTGCTACTAATAGTACTCGCTCCTTGGAGCGATGTAATAGGTCGATTGCTCAGCTCAATAGCTGCCAATAAACGGTCAACATCATTTTGTTTTAGGTTTAACTCTTGAAAGAATTGCGGGGATAAATGCCGTACTTGGCGAATATCATGATTACAAGCCTGTATAAGGCTACTTATTACTGATTCTTCTACTTGTTCAGTCCCTAAGATTACCTGTAAAAGTTCTTCTAAAGTAAAAACTCTTGGGTCAGATTTAATGAGCTTTGGATTTTCGGCGTTAAACCAATCCACACTAGGATTTTTGAATTTATTCATGGTCTTTTTTATTCAATCTCAAGCTTTTGACTTCAATCAAATGCGAGTACCTGTAAATGCAATCATTTTTCTTGCTGAATGCTTATCTTTGATTTTAAAGTGACGTATCATATGAGCCTAAGGGTAGGAACATTTCCTAAAGCAGAGCATTTAAAAAGCCAGAAACAAATTGAGCAATTGTTTCAATCTGGTACGGTGGTAAAGGTCTTTCCTATCCGAGCTATATTTGAATATACTGATCGTCAAGAAGGGCAAGCAAAGATACAAGCTGCAGTATCTGTATCTAAGCGCAATTTTAAAAGGGCAGTAGATAGAAATAGAATAAAGCGTCTGATGCGGGAAGCGTTAAGGTTTCAAAAGCAATTATTGGAAGACTCCTGGGCTATTGAGGAAAAATGTTTGACCGTATTCTTCATCTATGTCAACCGAGAACCCATCACATTACCGAAAATGGATAAAGCTTTTGAGAAGTTTTTTAAAAAACTAAATCAAGCACAACCCTAATGCTAGGGAAAAACTCTTTAAAGTAAAGCGTTCCAAATGAAGCAACTTGCACACATTTTAATCCTTTCACTCTTCTCCACGCTACACGCTTATGGCCAACTCTTTGTAAAAATTGAAAAATCGGGTACTACATTCAGTGAGCGTATTTATCCAGGCAAGCTGTTAGAGTTTAAAACCACGCAAGATGAGGATTGGAGACAGGCTGAACTAATAGATATCATACCTGAAACGCAATTACTATTATTTGATGATCAAGTGCATGAGTTAAGTAGTATTGTGGCTATTCGAGACAATAGACGAAGTAGGTGGTCTGGTCCACTGGGTACTAGTTTAATGACCTTCGGTTTGAGTTGGAATGTGTATGCGGGTGGTGCACACTTCTTTGATGAAACCTTTACTTACACCAAACGTGATGCGATCATTGGCGGTACAACTATATTATCTGGCTACTTGCTACAACGACTAGTCCGATATAAAACCATCCGCTTAGATGGAAAATACCGCCTTCGAATTATTGATATGCGTATTTAATCTTTAAATATCAAATACTGTATGGCCAAAGCATATCCTTGCATGCCCATACCGACAATAACAGCATCAACCACTTCAGCCATATAACTAGACTTTCTGTAGGATTCGCGCGCATGAATATTAGACATGTGTACCTCCACCATAGGTATAGTGACAGATCTTAAAGCGTCAGCTATGGCAATAGAAGTATGCGCGTAAGCTCCTGCATTAATAATCAGTCCATCTACTTCGTTTTTTAATCGTTGGATTAAATCAATAAGGATTCCCTCTTGATTCGATTGATGTAATTGAATTTGGGTATGTGGGAATAATTCTTCCCATTGAGGAGCCGCCTCCTCGAAAGAGGTGGATCCGTAAATTTCTGGTTCGCGTGTCCCAATCTCGTTTAGATTAGGACCATTAATTATTGCAATTCTCATGGGTACTAGTTAGCCATGGAGCTCATAAAGTCGATTCTTACGAGTTGAATCTCTTCTAAGGTGATATCTTCTTCTTCCAATTCTTCGAAAGCTTTGTTTACATCATCGCTATCTGCTTCCATAAAGTAATCTCTAATATCTTCATTAGAATATTCATCGACATTCTCCTCAATATAATAGTTGATGTCAAGTCGAGTACCAGAGTTTACGATAACATACATTTCATCTAGTAGCTCTTCCATGGACATGCCATTTGAATCAGCAATATCATACAAAGGAATCTTTTTGTCAACAGACTGAATAATATTCACTTTATTCTTAGACTTGTTGGCTACTTGTTTAATAACGAACTCCTCTGGACGAATGATTTGATTTTCCTCAACATATTTTGCAATCAAGGAAGTGAATCGAGTACCATAACGTAATGCTTTTCCTTTACTCACCCCAGAAATATTAGCCAAATCATCCACATTAACAGGATAATTGGTAGCCATTTCCAATAGCGATGGATCTTGGAAAATTACGAATGGAGGTAAATCTTTTTCTTTAGAGATTTGCTTTCTAAGGTCTTTCAATAACCTGAGTAATTGCTCATCAAGCACTGCCTCACTTCCTCTATCTTCTACATCAAAATCGTTAGTCAATTGATCAAAGTCTTGATTGATAACAATGTGGTGTACTTCAGGAGATTGGATGAAAGCTCGTCCTTCTTCCGTTAATTTGACTACTCCATATTGCTCAATATCCTTAAATGCGAAACTATTAAGTAAGGCATAGCTATAAACAGAGGACCAGAATAATTCAGATTGCTCAGCACCCTTTCCAAAATCTTGATGTTCATTGAATCTATGATCAAGCATGATCTTAGTTGTATTCCCCACGGTAAAATCAACTAATGTATTGATCTTGAATTCCTCTCTCAATGTTTCGATATTAGCCAAAGCCAATTGAAGTTCATCTTTGATTGCTATCTTTTCCTTTGGTTGAGCACAGTTATCACACATTTTACTACATGCTGATGCATCAAAACGCTCACCAAAATAGTTCAAGAGGAAGGTTCTTCTACAAGAAGCCGTCTGTGCAAAGGCGGTAACTTCATTCAATAATTGAGTACCTAATTCTCTTTCAGCAACAGGCTTATCCCGCAAGAACTTCTCTAATTTTTGAATATCCTTGTGCGCAAAATAAGCAATACAAGTAGATGGTAATCCATCTCGTCCAGCACGTCCTGTTTCTTGATAATAATTCTCAATACTCTTTGGAATATCGTAGTGAATAACAAAACGAACGTCTGGTTTATCAATTCCCATACCGAAAGCAATAGTCGCTACAATTACATCTACCTCCTCCATCAAGAAATCGTCTTGAGCCTTGTTTCTTGTTTTAGCGTCTAGACCAGCATGATAAGGAGCTGCTTTAATACCATTTACATTCAAAAGATCAGCAATCTCTTTAGTAGACTTTCTAGACTGCACATAAATAATACCTGATTTGCCTTCAAACTGCTTGATTTGCTGAACGATATTCTTAAAGACATTATCTTTTTGACCCTTTGGCCTAATCTCATAGAACAAGTTGGTTCTATTGAAAGAAGAACTAAAGTGATTTTCATTTTGCATCCCTAAGTTCTTAACGATATCTATTTGAACTTTAGGCGTTGCTGTCGCAGTCAGTGCTATGATTGAAATATCTTGTGCTATAGCATTAATCATGCTCTTAATTCGGCGGTATTCGGGTCTAAAATCATGACCCCATTCCGAAATACAATGGGCTTCATCAACAGCAACCATTGATACCTTAACCGATTTCAAGAATGCAATATTTTCTTCTTTTGTCAATGTCTCAGGGGCAATATAAACCATCTTGGTAGCGCCTGATTCTATATCACTCTTTACTTTATTGATTTGAGTCTTAGATAAGGAAGAATTCCAAAAGTGGGCAACAGAATCATTCTTAGCATAAGAACGAACACTATCCACTTGATTTTTCATCAATGCGATAAGGGGAGATATAATGATAGCCGTACCATCCATAATCATAGCCGGTAATTGGTAACACAAAGATTTACCACCACCTGTTGGCATAGTTACAAAGGTGTCTTTTCCTTCTAGTACGGATTGAATTATTGCCTCTTGCTCTCCTTTGAATGTATCAAATCCAAAGTGCTGTAACAATGATTCATTTAAATTAAGTGACTTCAATACCATAATAACATAATTTATCAATCAAGTCGCCGAAATAGCGGATTTGAGATAAATAACTTGGACATAGAACAAATAAATCTATTAATTGATCAAAAAATCATAATTTTCGAAAGTAAAAAGGAGAGTTAAATTGGTGTGCTTTTCAAAATCGCACCGAAATTAAGATTTAAATATCTAAAAATCAACTAATTACAATCAAAAATTTTAGACTTTTGATTTTTTTCTTATCGAAAGCGTACAAAAATAAAAAAATACAGGTGATTAGCACTATAGAAATACTAGAAACTGCAAGAGAAACTATAAAAATTGAGCATCAGGCTATTAGACGACTTTTAGATGCAATTGATGATGATTTTGCAAAAATCGTTCAATTAATCTATGGTAGCTCTGGCCGATTAGTCATCACTGGGATCGGAAAAAGTGCACTAGTGGGTCAAAAAATAGTGGCCACACTAAACTCCACAGGCACGCCAGCTTTATTCATGCATGCAGCAGATGCTATCCATGGAGACTTAGGTATGGTTCAGCAATCAGATATCCTTTTATGTATATCAAAAAGTGGGGAAACTGCAGAAATCAAAGCACTAGTGCCTTTAATCAAACAACTTCAAGTTCCATTGATTGCTTTAGTAGCGAATAAAGAATCATATTTAGGTAAGCATGCTAATTGGATTTTACATACCCCAATGGAAAAAGAAGCAGATCCAAATAATCTAGCGCCCACTACCTCTACTACCCTGCAGATGGTCATGGGAGATGCGCTAGCTACTGCTTTACTTAAAGCAAAAGGATTTACTCCAAATGATTTTGCTCAATTTCATCCCGGAGGTGCTTTAGGTAAACAACTCTACCTGAAAGTCGCAGACTTATTTCCCAATAACGAAAAACCGAGTGTACAAGCGCACACAGATATTCGATCATTAATATTAGAAATCACCAGTAAACGACTGGGTTGTGCGGTAGTAGTTGATGAAAAAGAACAAATTCTAGGTATCGTTACCGATGGAGATTTAAGAAGAATGTTAGAACGACATAAAGATACTTCCAATCTCACGGCAGGAGATATTATGAGTACTGCACCCAAAACCACTCCAGTGGATACCCTAGCAGTCAAGGCTTTGAATATCATGCGTTCCAATAGTATTTCGCAATTGATTATTACGGAAGATGGGGCCTATAAAGGTATAGTCCATTTACATGACCTCATCCGAGAAGGCATTATTTAATGCGGTTGCTCGCTTTACTATTAGTCTGTTTATTTTGGACAGCTTGCTCAAATAAACCATCGGACCTAACATTGAGCTTTTATCATTGGAAAAGTATTCCAGATAAGCCATCGGATGTTGCAGCATATCTGGATCAAATTGACAATCAACATGTGCACTACAGAGTATTTGATTTAGTCAAACAAGGCGAAGAGATCGTACCAGTAGCAGATGCTGCTCTAGACTCCGTATTACTTCAAAACAGAACCTTTACTGCTTGTATTTTTATTACCAATGCATGTTTTAAATCCAATAGTCAGGTAGAGGAGTTGGCACGAAAGACTTGGTTCAAAATTCAAGACAAACTTTCGAAAGCAGCCCTTTTAGAGCAGTGCCTCGAGATTCAAATCGATTGTGATTGGACAGCCGGAACTCGTTCAGCATATTTTGAATACTTAACTGCATTAAAAAACCTACTCCCTGATTCAATAGTACTCACCGCCACGATTAGACTACATCAAGTTCGATATCCAACAGAGACCGGAATTCCTCCTGTTGAACGCGGTGCATTGATGTGTTATAATATGGGCGATATTCAAGATATAGAAGAGATCAATTCAATTTTTTCCTTAGATATTCTAAAGACTTACTTACCACTCCACATCAGCTACCCCATCCCGCTAGATATTGCACTGCCTGCTTTTGATTGGTATTTAGTTTACAGGGACAGCAAGCTCTTCAAAATCATTCATGAACCAGAAGATAGCCTTACAGCCTTTCTTCAAGATAAATCCAGTGTTATTTTAGGTGCAGACCAATACGTGGCAGGCCATTATTTATATCGTGGTGACTATATCAAATTTGAAGAAGTACTGATCGAAGACCTCCAAGTGGCTTTAGAGTATATCGAAAATACCAGGTTGAAGACCGGCAAATATTTATTATTTTACCATCTGAATGCTGAATTGACAACAAAACTTCCTAATGAAACCTTACAGCAACTTGTTCATCCATAGCTTAAATCGTTATGGCATACTTACCTTATTGTTGTTTATCCCTTTTCAAGTGGATTGGGCTTGTGGCCCATATATAGATGAAGGATATACTTTTCATTTCATTGACCGAGCTATTTTAGGAGAAGAACTTCGTTCTGACATGATATTGGAGCACTTAGCGTCAGACTATATTTATTACGATAGACTAGAAGATGCGGCCATGAACAATATCCAGGAGTGGCAAATAAGTGTATGCGAAGATGCACCCATTGAAGATGTACAAGCTGCTATATATGATTTTTCAAAGAAGGACTATGAAGATCTACTTCAAAACATTCGAGTGGATCACATGCCCGTGCCTTATCACATGACACGAAATGCTTTTGTTTCTTATCTCCACCAAAACAAATGCCAAGGAACAGTAGAATATCTCATTTTTGCTAAAAGCTGCGAGCCTTATGTTCAAGCTTTAGATACCTGGAATAATGAGCAACGAGACATTGAGTCTATGCAAGCATTGATCCAGGTAGGGTTGAAAGCATTCAAAAAATGTAAGTCGGACTATATGCGTTTGCGCTACGCTTACCAACTCATACGTTTAGCCCACTATACCCGTAATAGTAAACAAGCCCTTGAGCTTTATGATTTCTTAATGCCCAAACTTGATGTGCCTACATTTGATGGTAAGAAAAGTCTAATTTATTATTGGATCCTTTCGCTCAAGGCAGGTGCGTTGAGAAATATCAAACAATATCCTGAAGCCTCTTATCTTTTTTCAAAAGTATACGCCAACTGTCCTGAATTACAAGACAGCGCATTGAGGTCTTTTTTAATTAAGTCCGAATCAGAATGGAAGGCCTGTATGGCTTTTTGTAGCACCAATTCGGAACGCGCATTACTGCATGCCATGCGTGCATATGAAAAAGGCTCCAAGGCATTAAATGCCATGCGAGAAATATATACGCTAGACCCACAAAGTAAGTATCTAGACATCCTTTTAATCAAAGAGTTAGAGGAATTAGAAGAAGATTTAATCGGTCATACCTTTAACCGCAGTCGAAACAATCCTAGATCAGGTATTCAAGCCTATGCAAATGATCTTCGAGTATTCGCGCAAACAGTTATTGCTGAAAAAAAAGTAGCAAAACTCGATCTGTGGAAGGCATCGGAAGCATATATACTACTCTTAACCGGAGAACAAAGAGCCGCCAGTATTGCATTGCAAAAACTCGCTATTGAAGTCAAAGATGAGGTATTAGCAGAACAAGTTGATGCCTTTATATTAGCTCAACAGATAGATGAATTGCAAGAGATAAATGATGCAACAGAAGCACTCGCTTACGATATTATTCGAAACAATAAAACCTACAGAAGTAATGTATATTTCTCTAGATTCTTGGGAGATAAACTACATGATCTTTATCAAAAACATGGCGACCCTGGTAAAGCTTATCTCTGCCACAATACTTACCATGATTTAAAAGTAGAGCAACCAGAGCAAGTCATAAAAGATCTAGCCGCAATGGTTGAAAAAGGGCAGCTTAATGATCTAGAACAAGTGCTGCTTGAGCAAGGAGCAGATCAAGTGATGCATGATGAAATATTTGATTTACTCGCGGTGCACTACATGCAGATCGGAAACTTTGAAGCTGCTCTAGACGCTTATCAAAAAATTCCAAGAACCAATTGGGACCAATTTGGAGTCTTTGATCCATTTAGAGCTACCATTACTGATTGCTTATCCTGCCCCCACTCAAAGGACACGATAGATCTATTTAACCGCGGTGAATTCATTGAAGAAATTTTGGATCTTCAATTCAAAGCCAAGGCAGAAGAAGACCATGCAGGATACTATCTAAAAATTGGTGTTGGTCTATATAATAGTAGTTATTACGGTCACTCCTGGCAAGTGATGGATTACTATAGATCAGTAGCCGATTGGGCAGGAAAAAGACCTGATCCCAATAATAAAGAATTTAAAGATTTATCGCTTGCTGCGTACTATTTCGATATGGCAAGAAAGACTGCAATAGATCCTGAACAGGCTGCGAAAGCATGTTACATGGCTGCTAAGTGTACATTAATCGATTACTATCATTCATCAGCCTACCAAGCCCCTGAATGTTGTAATAACATTCCATATATACCTGAAGCGTATGCGAAATATTATGACCTTATGTTAGATTTGTATGGTAAGACCACTTTCTATGAAAAGATCATTACTGAATGCCAATTCTTTAGAGCTTATGCTTACAGATAAACTTAATCTATGATAATTCCTATAGGTGATGAAAATGTAAGAGGTGGTAAACCTCCTATCTTAAGTTACAGCTTTTTAGTTCTGAATATACTTTTGTTTATCTGGCAAACTCGTTTTGATGGTCAAATGGTTTGTGAACTCGGTGCCATACCGGCCAATTTAGTTGTAGGCGAACGGAGTATCACAGCTTTGAGTAGTATGTTCTTACACGGTTCGTGGATGCACCTGATTGGTAATATGATATTCTTGTGGATCTTTGCAGACAATATAGAAGCGACAATTGGTTCTGTGCGTTTTTTTGTTTTTTATATAGTGGGAGGATTAATTGCAGTTTTAGCACATGTATTGATCGGCGTTGATTTTTTTCAGACGAATTGTTGCTCACCATGCTCTTTACTCTACCCATGTGATGGAACAGTTGCAGCATGTGGCTCCTTTTCCCCTTTGGTAGGAGCAAGTGGGGCCATAGCAGCAGTACTCGGAGCTTATCTGGTCATGTTTCCAACCTCCAAGATTAAAATTCTATTCTTTGTACTTCCATTTCGAGTACCCGCTTATCTATTCCTTTGTATTTGGATCGTCCAACAATATTTAAGAGGGGTTGAATCATTGGAATTTGATACCTCTAATGTAGCTTGGTGGGCACATGTAGGGGGCTTTGCATTCGGATTAATCATGGGTATTCTATTCAGAAGGTACCTTCCCGACAAAGGTCCTAATTATCTGTAGTCCATTTACCCAATGGCACTTGCATAGCGGCTAGTAAAAAAACCAGGTAAATCGTGATGCCGTAGTTGGTATCTAAAGTGCTTTCAACGCACATGGATAAATACATAAACAGATTGAATCCTAAAAAACCGGTGTACCTATATCGCTTATTTTCTATTATTGGGCGGATTAGCATAGCTAGAAAAAGGAATAAACCCATTAGTCCATAAGTTGCCGCAACGGTTATAAACTGTGCATGTGGCAATTTCATTTTTAGATTGGGAAATTGTTCTGCATAAATGTCTTTCAAGTTTGGTTTGAGGTCACCAGCACCTACCCCGATTAATGGTGCTTCTTTAAACAACTGCAAGCCAGCCTGTAGAGAAATAATACGTTCAGAATCTGAATATTGAGCAGCTCTTCCCTCTTTAAATTTCCCTAAGTCCCAAAGGACATAATTCATCTTGCTTTGAAAAGAAGGTAATGTTTGATAAGCGATAAATGGAAGTCCGATAACAAGAGCAGCTAATCCCAAATAAACGACTTTACTCTTTCCCTTTAGAATCTCTACTAGTATTAAAAACAAAGCACTACTGTAGAAAAGTAAAAGACCAGTTCGTACGGACAATACATGGAGCATGACAAACAAAAAGACAGTACTACCTATTAATACATTCTTCCACAGCTTGGAGCAGGTTTTGGCATCTAATCGAATCAATACAATCCCACTCAAAAGAGCTATGGAAACCATCATACTAAATCGAATATGGTTCGAAGGAACAGGTACGTGTTGACCTTGACTAAGCAACAAATTGATATCCTCCATATTCATCAAGTAATGAACTAGAACTGGAATACAGGATATCGTCAAAAGCAACAGGGTGAATTGAAGTAATCGCTTTAGGAAAATAATATTCCACTTGGGCAACATCATAAAAATCACGGGCAAAACAAAGAAGGGTAATTTTAATTGAATCCACCTAAACCCTGCTGACCAATCCGAGGACCAAGCCATTGAAATGATGGCTAAGAAAAAAGGAATGGTCAATAAGGCATGCGCGGAATTCCATTTAAATGCCTTCAATCTATTCCAATTCCCTTTTCGTAATTGTAAACCTTTACCAGATGTTTTACGCTCAAACAAGGTCACTCCAGCTAAAAAAAACATTGCTTGGGAGGTCAAGAACTCCATGGAATACACTACAGAAAATAGCATGATACAAAGCAAAGACAACACTTGTCCTTCAATAGTATTCAGTAAAAACAATAGCCGATTTGGAAGTACTTGATTCAAGGAATTTTTCGATTTTAATGCGCTACTAAATTCTGTAAGCAAGTTACTTCTATATCCGCTAAGAAAAAAAATTATCTGTCCGCAGGCTATTATTTGTGGTTATGGCTTTAGTTTTTTCTATAATTTATGGAAAAAACTAACTTTGTACTTTGCAATAACGGCTCAGAAATAGGCGAAGCTGTTTTGCATCAAATTGAAAATATACAGTCCGAATGGCACAAGAAATATTTGACAAGGTAGAAGCACTGATCCAAGAGATCCAAGCAGCTAATCCAACTGGGAAAGAGGAGATTGAAGCATTTCGTATTCAATACTTAGGTTCCAAGAACGTGATTAAGCCCATTTTTGGTGAAATCCGAAATATTCCTAACGAGCGTAAAAAGGAATTTGGACAGAAAGTAAATGAGGCCAAGCAGGCGGCAGAGGCTAAGTTCGAGGCCCTACAGACCTCTCTTGAACAAGCCAATTCAGAAGATCTGATGAAAGGTATTGACCTTTCAGCTCCAGGTGAGCCTATGCCTGTAGGATCACATCACCCGGTCAGTATTACCATGAATCGAATTATCGATATTTTCGAGCGTATTGGGTTCACTGTTGAAGAGGAAAGAGAGATTGAGGATGATTGGCACAATTTCACTGCGATGAATACGCCAGAGGATCACCCAGCTCGGGATATGCAAGATACATACTACCTCAAGGATAGTACGGTTAACTTATTGCGTACGCATACATCCTCTGTTCAAGCAAGGTGTATGACTCGACAAGAACCACCTATAAGAATTATCGCTCCAGGACGTGTTTATAGAAATGAGACCATTTCAGCTAGGTCTCATTGTCAATTCCATCAGGTGGAAGGATTATACATTGGGGAAGGGGTTTCATTCGCAGATATGAAACAAACCCTCCTGTATTTTGCTCAAGAAATGTATGGACCAGATACGCGTATTCGACTAAGACCATCCTACTTTCCATTCACAGAACCATCCGCTGAGATGGATGTTTATTGGGGACTAAAGGATGAAATTGATTATCGTATCACCAAAGGTACAGGTTGGTTGGAAATTTTAGGTTGTGGCATGGTTGATCCGCAAGTATTAGAGAATTGTGGCATTGATTCGACTAAATATTCTGGCTTTGCTTTCGGTATGGGAATCGAAAGACAAGCTATGCTTAAATACCGCATCAGCGATATCCGCCTGTTGTTTGAAAATGATGTGAGATTCCTTAAACAATTCAAATCAGCATTCTAAAGCTACAGTCTATGAAGCCAAGTATCCCAAAAGGAACAAGAGATTTTGGAACCACGGAGGTCCGTAAGCGAAACTACATATTCGGAATCATTCGCCAAGTATTCGAGAAATATGGCTTTGATAGTATTGAGACTCCGGTTATGGAAAATCTCTCTACGCTTACAGGAAAGTATGGTGAGGAGGGAGATAAACTCCTGTTCAAGGTTTTAAACAATGGAGACTATTTAGCTAAAGCTGACCAAGCTGCTCTAGATGAAAGAGCTTCTAATAAACTCACGCCATCTATTTCAAAGCGTGGCTTGAGATATGATTTGACCGTACCATTTGCGCGTTTTGTGGTCATGCATCAAAATGACTTGGCTTTTCCGTTTAAGCGATACCAAATCCAACCCGTTTGGAGAGCTGACCGCCCGGCAAAAGGTCGATATCAAGAATTTTATCAGTGTGATGTGGATGTGATTGGATCGGATGCTTTAATTTACGAAGCTGAACTTTGTCAGATCTATGATGAGATCTTTTCTGCATTGAATCTTCCAGTAGAAATCCGAATCAATAATAGAAAAATCCTTGCTGGACTGGCTGCCTTCGTTGGAATTGAAGCCCAATTCCAGGACATGACCGTTGCCATAGATAAACTAGACAAAATTGGAGAGTCTGGCGTTATCGATGAAATGGTAAAAAAAGGTATTCCTGAATCTGCTGCACAACAAGTCATTGACTTAATTCAACATAAAGATTTATCAAAATTTGAGGAAGTCCTTCAAGGACAGGATTTAGCGCAAGAAGGCATTACCGAAATTAAAAAAGTATACCAATACTTAGCTTCTTGTTCCCTGTCTAACCAAGTAGTTTTTGACCCTTGCTTAGCTAGAGGATTGAATTACTACACAGGAGCCATTTTTGAAGTAGTCGGTCTAAATATAGACATGGGTAGCCTCGGGGGTGGTGGCCGCTATGCAGACTTGACCAGTATTTTTGGTTTAAACAATATGTCTGGCGTAGGCGTATCATTAGGCGCAGAACGCATTTATGATGTCATGCTGGACAAGGATCTATTTCCGGATAATCTAGAAAGTGCCTTGGACTTGGTCATAGTTGCTATGGATCAAGCTGCACATGACTATGGCTTTACGCAACTAGAAACCCTGAGAAAAGCAGGTATTCGAGTAGAATTATATCCAGAACCAGCCAAAATGAAGAAACAAATGAAATATGCGAATGCTAGAGGAGCTCGGTATGTTGCTATTATTGGTTCTGAAGAATTGCAAAATCAACAATTCAGCTTGAAAGACATGGAGTCAGGTGCACAAGCATTGGTAGATATCCAAACGCTTATCAATAGAGTCCAATAAAATAAGGGGTAGACTCAAGGTCTCACCCCTTAATAAACACCTAAAACCCTATTAACTAACTATCCGATGAATGAGTTAGGTTTTCCTTGTAAAAACCTTAGGTACTTAGACTTTTATTTGTTCGGAAATTCTGACTTAATTGACATTTATTTGCCGAACGATATGTTTAGAAGTATCGAAAGGTAAGTCCACAATCAATACACCCGACTGCATTTGCGCCTTAACCGCATTTAGATCTACATCTTCTGGTAGACTGAATTGCTTCTTGAAATCCTTCGTTCGAAATTGACGCTGACTGTAGCTTCCTTTCGTTACCTCTTGCTCTTGGAGTTTGGATTGGACGATCAACTTATCTTGCTCTACATTTACTTCAATTGCTGCTCGATCATATCCAGGCATCAAAAACTCATATCGATAACCTTG
>CAXQNQ010000194.1:0-6804 GCA_964225135.1 Mesoflavibacter profundi | reverse complement strand
CACTATATATCTTTGCACCCATTTTGATAGTTGCATGTTCACATAAAGCAAAGGAACCGCGAATGAATGATCCCTCCATAACAGTAGCGTGCTTTCCAATATAGATAGGTCCATCACTTGCGTTAAGCACAGTACATTCAACGCTTGCTCCTTTTTCTATGAATATCGGATGTGTACCTAGAACTGTATTCGTATCGCTTAAAGTTTGTGATCTCTTGCCATCGGTTAGTAGTTCAAAGTCAAATGCTATCTGTTCTGCATTCTTCAAGAAAATATCCTCTGGATGCTCCAAACTATGCAGCGTACCTTTATACTCAATACCCATTAAATCATTCACATCATCCGTGTGAACTAATTCTTCAAATTGCGTTCGATCCAATCTTGCGGCAATCAGTACATCACCAGAGATTAATGCCTCGCCATAACTCAATAAGTCTATGGCAGTCAATATTTCTTGATCTGGCAAAATAGCTCCATTAATAACCAAATTGTCACCTGAAACCTGTATGCTATATTTATCACTCAAATAATCTTGAGTAATAAATGCTGCCTGGGTATCCAAAAGTTTTTCCCATTTTTCTCTAATGGTAAGAATACCTACCCGAAGCTCACAGATAGGCTTCAAAAAGGTCAGAGGTAATAACTGGTCACGGTTCAGACTATCAAATAAAATGATGTTTTTCATAAATACGGATTGGTTCTATCAGTCACTTAAAGGAAACCTATACCCAAAAAAAAAGTTCCAAGGACCGGATCGGTTTTTGGACCTTCTTTTGCAACAAAAATTTGAAAGTCTCTTAGTTAGCGCCTTTATTCGCGAACTTAGCAAATTTCTTGTTGAATTTATCAATACGACCAGCCGTATCTACGAACTTCATCTTACCTGTAAAGAACGGGTGTGAAGCACTTGAAATTTCCAACTTGATCAAAGGATATTCATTTCCATCCTCCCATACAATTGTATCCTTTGTATTCGCACATGACTTTGACAAAAATGACACGTCATTTGAAAGGTCTTTAAAGATCACTGTACGATAATCCTGTGGGTGTATATCTTTTTTCATTACAATTAATACTTTTCTGATTCGGACTGCAAATATAAGAGGTTTTCAATTAATAAAAAACCTTTTGAGAAAAATTGTTTCCTCAGAATTCCATTTAGAACTGATTATTTTTCAGTATATTAATCTGTACTCGAAAACAACTCATATTTTAAGGTATGCTTACTACGGATTACATCATAATTGGAGGAGGTACTGCTGCATGTATTCTAGCCAATCGATTGTCCAAAAATCCTGCCAATGAAGTATTGCTTCTTGAAAGTGGTAAACAACCTGATAATGCCAAGTTTAAAATTCCAGCAAGCTTCAATCAACTCTTCAAAACACGATATGACTGGAATTATAACACAGTCCCCCAAAAGCATGTAAAGAATAGACAAATGTACCAACCGAGGGGTAAGGTCCTTGGAGGATGTACGCAGATCAATGCAATGATTTACATTCGAGGTGCTCATCAAGACTATCAAGATTGGCAGGAACTTGGCAATCATTTATGGTCTTACGATAAAGTTCTACCCTATTTTATCAAAGGAAAAAACAATACCGCTGTAGAAAGCTCCTATCACCAAAAAGGAGGTGAACAATTCATTAGTAAATTACGTGTTTCAAATCCATTGACAAAGGATTTCATTGAAGCGGCTCAACAACAAGGCATTGCTTTAAATAATGACTTCAATGGAAAAGAGCAACTTGGTGTTGGTCCATACCATGTCTTTCAAAAAAATGGAAGTAGGTACTCTGTCTACGACGCCTTCCTCAAACCAGTACTTAAAAGAAAAAATTTAAGGATAATAACCAGTGCACATGTTGAAAAAATAATCTTCAAAGACAAAGCTGCCTCAAAAGTCAGCTTCAACTTAAATGGTAAACAAACGAAGGCCCAAGCTAGAAGAGAAATTATCCTTTGTGCAGGAACATTCGGTAGCGCCCAAATATTACTTCGCTCAGGAGTTGGCCCCGCCAATCACCTCAATGATTTAGGTATTGACGTTGTGTATGACAGTCCAGAGGTCGGGAATAACTTACAGGATCATCTGGCCTTTGGCATTAATGTGGAGACTAAAAGTAAATATAGTTATGATGGGATAGATAAATTCCCTGCGGTCATCACTCCTTTAATCCAATACCTGTTTTTCAATAGAGGCCCTTTGACTTCTAATATTGCTGAAGCTGGCGCATTTATTAAATCTGATCCCAATTTATCTGCTGCAGATTTACAATTACTTTTTGCACCAGCCAACTTTATCAAACACGGTCTATTAGACCTAGGCAACTACAAAGGAATGACGTTAGGTGCATGCCACTTACAACCTAAAAGCAGAGGAACAGTCCGACTAAAATCGAAATCATTACGTGCTCCAATATTAATAGATCCCAATTATTTATATGATGAGCATGATCAAGAAGTAATTGTAAAGGGATTCCTCAAAGTCCAAGATATACTGCACACAAGTCCATTAAAAAAGCATATCGTAAGGCAAAAATATCCAACTAAAAAGCTAGAAAATCCGGATGAAATTATGGATTTCTTGAAGACCTTTATTCAAACGCTATACCACCCTGTAGGTACCTGTAAAATGGGACTTGGATTTGATTCAGTGGTTGATCAAAAACTTAGGGTCCAAGGAGTCAGTAAGCTAAGAGTAGCAGATGCTTCTGTGATGCCAAAAATAATTAGAGGTAATACCCAAGCTCCTGTAATGATGATAGCAGAAAGAGCAGCCGACTTTATTCTTCAAGATCGGCTTACCCTTTCTTCTAAGATGATCTATTAAATATGTAAACTGTGCTTTTCAACCAGTTGCACACGTTTGGAGCGCTTCAGACTTAAATACCCTATTCCAGCAATAAAGCACAAGCCTCCAAGTACATACCACAACACATCAAATCCATATCGATCAGCTACTCCCATTCCTAAACTAGGAGACACAATATGTGCTAAAGAATATACCATAGAAAACCAGGACATATATCTTCCAGACCGTGCCTTTGGAGCCCAATTAAGTGCCCAAGTATTTGAAAAGGGCATGAATAATATTTCTCCAAATGTTACAAACAAGGTTGAAATAATCAATACACCTATCCATCCAATCCAATTAAATACCATATAGGATATACCAATCATAAATACCCCTATTGCAATCACATTAAGTGGCCTATATTTTTTAGGATTCGATAGTTCAGCTACCAAAGGCATTTCATACAATACAATAATAGCACCGTTCAATCCCATCAACATCCCAACCTGATGTTCTTTTAACATCCATACTTCCGTTAAATACACTGGAAACACCGAGAACAAATGCATAAATACTATAGCGGTCAACAAAGTATATAACAGAAATACTTGAAAAGTTGGATCGGTCAAAGGTCTTCTATTCTCTCCTACGACAGCACCCAAATCATCATCTTTCTCTTTCTCAGGCACCTTCTTCGGTGATAAGACTATTACAAAGAATATAGATGCAAGAATACAGGTAGTACCATCTAATATAAACAAAGTCCAATACCCCATTTTTTGCGCAATAATTCCTCCTATAAACGGTCCAAAGGCAAAGCCCAGATTAATCGCTAATCGTAATAATGAAATGGAGGTTAATCGATTTTCTGGTTTACTGTAAGCCCCTATAGCTACTTGAGCAGCTGGCCTAAAACTTTCAGCAATAACACTCAAAAAGAAAATCATGACAGCCATCGAATTGAAAGAATCTGCCCAAAGGAGACTGTAAAAGCCAAATCCAGATAGGAAAAGAGAAATAAACATCACTTTAAAATATCCTACCCGCTCACTGATATATCCCCCAAGCATAGAACCCACCACTGAGCCAATTCCAAATACACTCATAATTAGACCTGCCTGAACTTTAGTAAAGCCTAACTGGCTGGTTAAATAAATGGTTAGAAAAGGGATAACCATAGTCCCTGCTCTATTGATAAACATTACAGCAGACAGCAACCACACTGGTCTAGATAGACCTGAGAATGATTCACGATACAATTTTAAGGGAGATTTCATACAACTTGATTAATAAAAATGAAAAGCCCACTTCTGGGAAAAGAAGCAGGCTTTGAGAATATCTTGAAATTATTTTGTCCTAATAATCCAATAAGTCTTTTATAGCTTGTCTAACTTTTTCCTCAGAAGGAATCATGGTTTGCTCCAGTGTCGAGTTTAAAGGAATAGCCGGCATATTTTCTGAACCAAGGGTTCGGACCGGTGCATCTAGGTACTCGAAACAAGTCTCTTGTATTCTTGCTGCAACACTTTGTGCAAAAGAACAGTTCACCGATTCCTCAGTAAGTACCAGAATCCGACCGTGTTTCTTCGATAATTCAAAAATCTGTTTTTCATCTAATGGGAACAGTGTTCTAAGGTCTAGAACTTCAACACGTCCATCAAAAGATTTGGCTGCATTTTTTGCCCAGTGCACACCCATTCCATAAGTGACTACCAACATACTACCGCCTTGATCCACTTGTAGTTCATCTGCCTCTACAGCAATAGCAGCCTGACCAAATGGAATAACATAATCCTCATCCGGTAAAACAGTCCTGGCAGCTTCTGTACCTGGTACCTTCGACCAATACAATCCCTTATGTTCAAAAATGACCACTGGGTTTGGATCATAATAAGCAGCTTTTATCAAACCTTTTAGATCAGCCCCGTTGGAAGGGTAGGCAATTTTCACTCCTCGAATATTAGCAACTACCGACTCCACAGAAGAAGAATGATATGGTCCCCCTGAACCGTAAGCGCCAATAGGCACTCTCAAAATACAACTGACCGGATATTTACCATTGGATAAATAACATGAACGCGCTACCTCAGTAAATAGCTGATTCAAACCTGGCCAAATATAATCTGCAAATTGAACCTCAACAATAGGCTTTAATCCCACTGCTGACATCCCCACAGTTGATCCTATTATAAATGCTTCCTGTATAGGTGTATTGAAAACTCTATTTGATCCAAATTTCTGGGCAAGTGTAGCGGCCTCCCGAAAAACACCGCCTAATCGAGCACCTACATCTTGTCCATATAATAAGCACTCTGGATAACTACGCATCAGTTCTTCCACTGCAGATAAAGCAGAATCTACCATAACAGTAGGCTCAGCTTGAGCAGGTGAACGAACACCCTTTCTTCTGTAATTGGAGTAGGTGCAAAATCATGGGTAAATAAATCCTCAGGACTAGGATCCTCTGCCGCATAGGCAGCATCGTAATCTGCGTCAATAGTTTCCCAAGCTTTTTGTTCTATCTGCTCCAACTCTTTTTCTGAAAACCCACTTTCCAATAGCGTTGCCCTCAAAATTGGAAATGGATCACGAGTCATATGCTCCTCCAAATCATCCCTATACCATTCTTTACGAACACCAGAGGTATGATGATTCAATAATGGAACGCGCGCATGTACCAAAAATGGCCTACGCTCTTTTCGAACTGTATCAATGACTTCATTCAAGGTATTATAGCAATGAACGAAATCATTACCCTCAATACTTCTTACCTCTATCCCTTTAAAGCCTTCTGCGTATTCAGCAGCATTTTGAGACCTAGTCTCTTCTGCATTCGCCGATATATCCCAACCATTATCTTGCACTAAATAGATAATTGGGAATTGCTTTAAGGCCGCCATTTGTAAAGCCTCAGCAACTTCACCTTCCGTTACAGACGCATCGCCTAAGGAACATACAACTACAGGCTTACCACCTTTATACTTGGTAGCCAGGTTTTCATTTTCTAAATACTGAATACCCATAGCTACCCCTGTTGTTGGAATAGCTTGCATGCCAGTAGCAGATGATTGATGAATCATCTTTGGCTTATCATCATCTTTTAAAGAAGGGTGTGCGTAATAGGTTCTACCGCCAGAAAAGGGATCATCTTTCTTAGCCATTAACTGCAACATCAGTTCATAAGGTCTCATCCCTACGGACAAAAGCATAGCATCATCTCTATAGTAGGGAGATACCCAATCTTGAGGCTTTAATTGCATGCCTAACGCAATCTGAATGGCTTCATGCCCTCTAGCAGTTGCATGCACATATTTAGATACTACTTTAAAGTTGTCTTCATATTTTTCAGACAGACTTTTAGCAGTAAACATCAAGTTATATGCTTCTTTTAATGTTTTTTTGGTTAAAGGCTTGCTCACAATCATACGCACTATTTGTATTACAAAAGTAGCATTATTATCTAGCATATCAGATTTCAAACAGCACTTTTTACTATTTCTTTAAAATCAATTGATCTAGAAAAACTGATATAAATCAGTTCAACTATTATAGCTTTTTAGTAGTTTTAATTAAAAGTCTTAAATGAAACAAACCATCCATATAGACGGAATGACCTGTGCGGCCTGTGAGGCAAAAGTGCAATACCTGCTTAAAGAACAAGGAGGTGCTACTGATGTAAAGGTAAATCTTGAAACTGGACAGGTCGATCTAAGCGTGGATGAATCCATCCCATTAGATCAAATAAAGTCCATTTTTCAACCCTATGATAAATATACGGTATCTGAAGGGAATATAGATACACCTCCAATATCAAACGAAGAAGAAAAAAGTGTCTGGACAGTGTATAAACCGCTATTGCTAGTTGCAGGATTTGTAGCTTTGGTAGCCTCAGCTGCCACTTGGAAACAAGACCAAGCCAATTGGATGGATTGGATGCAATACTTTATGGCGGGTTTCTTTATTGCTTTCTCCTTTTTTAAGTTTTTAGATTTAAAAGGATTTGC
>CAXQNQ010000193.1:0-4750 GCA_964225135.1 Mesoflavibacter profundi | reverse complement strand
AAAGCATTCAAAAGACTTAAACATTTGAAATAGGTATTCGCCTTCTAATCTGCCTTTCAAGAGTATCAACCAAAGATTCATTATCAACTTTGCTATGAGTTTTACCATCAATATATAGCAAGTTAGGCGACCCTCCCGTAAGACCAACACTAACCTCTTTTGCCTCTCCTGGACCATTAACTACACAACCAATCACTGCGACATCAATGGATTCATTGATATCCTCAAGGCGAGATTCTAAATCGTTGACTACAGAAATAACATCAAATTTCTGTCTAGAACAGGATGGACATGCAATTAAGTTGACACCCTTTTTTCTTAGGTTCAGTGATTTTAAAATATCAAAACCTACTTTAACTTCATTCACAGGGTCTGATGCCAGTGATACTCTAATGGTATCACCTATGCCCTCACTTAATAACAAACCCATTCCAATTGAAGATTTAACTGCACCTGAACGAAAAGATCCAGCCTCAGTAATACCAAGGTGGAGTGGATTATCAATTTGTGTAGCTAGTTGACGATAGGCAAACACAGTCATAAAAACCTCAGAAGCCTTGAGAGAGACTTTAAAGTTGTCAAAATTTAACTTATCTAGGATATCAATATGTCTAAAAGCGGACTCTACCATTGCTTCAGGAGTAGGTTCAGTATATTTTTTTTGCAAATCTTTCTCAAGTGATCCAGCGTTTACTCCAACCCTAATAGGAATACCATTATGTTTTGCAGATGCGACTACCTCTCTTACTCGATCCTCTTTGCCGATATTACCAGGATTTATCCTTAAACAGTCAGAGCCATACTCTGCAACTTTCAAAGCTATCTTATAATCAAAATGAATATCAGTAATCAAAGGTATCTTAACCAATTTTTTTATTTCTTTAAAGGCCTCTGCAGCCTCCATAGTTGGAATTGAAACTCGAACCATATCAGCACCAGCTTCTTCAAGAGAAATTATCTGTGAAACAGTAGAATTTACGTCACAAGTGTCAGTATTAGTCATACTTTGGACGCTTATCGGGGCATCACCCCCAATAGCAACACCACCGACAAATATTTGTCTAGAAACCCTTCTTTTAATTTTGTGTATTTGCTTCATAATTACTTACAACTTCATCAAGACTTGCTCCATTGGTCTCTATTACTTTAGGTGTAATTTCTTCTTCAGAAAGCTCAATAATTTTGTTCTCATTTTCAACAATAACGGATGGCTGACTAATAATAATCGAGCTTGATTTACTCTGACTATAATCTAGGCCTTGGAGATAATACCAGACCCCAATTAAAGTCAATAAAAATAGAAATAACCAAATTAATTTTCCAAATATTCGCTTTTTCTTCTTCGGGTAGTAATCAATTCCGTCCAACATTTCTTCTACTCTTGTCCAACACCTTTCCAGCAAGCTGACCACATGCGGCATCTACATCATCGCCTCTGGTTCTTCTCGTTGTTGTTCGTATTCCTGAACGATGCAGTATATCTTGGAATTTATCTATAGTAGTATTTTTTGAAGTTTTATACTGACTTTCTGGAAATGGGTTAAAGGGAATAAGGTTGACCTTTGCAGACTCTCGCTCAAACCAAAAATTTAATAATTCTGAGAGTGATTTAGCATTTTCTAAAGAATCATTAACACCCTCAAGCATGACATATTCAAACAATATATGCCTTTCTTGCGTTCCTGCTTTTAAGTAATAATGACAAGCCTTCATTAGCTCTTTAATGGGATATTTTTTATTAATTGGAACAAGTATATCCCTTAATTCATCATTTGGTGCATGTAATGATATTGCTAGGCTAACGGGAACTTTATCTGACATCCTTATTAATGCAGGAACAATCCCGGATGATGAAACAGTTACGCGTCTCCTAGATAATCCAAAAGCCCAATCATCTAATAGAATCTCACAAGCATCATAAACTGGTGATTCATTCAGAAGCGGCTCCCCCATTCCCATAAAAACGACATTGGAGATGCGCTTATTATTTTGGTTTAAATGATTCTGAGCGATAAGAACTTGGCCAATAATCTCATGAGATTTTAGGTTTCTATTAAAACCCTGATATCCTGTTGAACAAAAAGTACATGCTAGTGAACAGCCAACTTGAGAAGAAATACAGAGAGTACCTCGGTCTTTTTGAGGAATATAAACAGTTTCAATATGATTATCTTCACCAAGTTTAATAACCCACTTGATAACACCATCTCTTGAATTATTAATTGAAATAACTTCCGGCAAGTTAATAGAAGCTATTGCAGCAAGCTTTTGCCTTAGCTCTTTAGATAGATTATGCATATCACCAAAGTCATAAACACCTTGGTGATAAATCCATTGCATAACCTGCTTTGTGCGGAACGGTTTTTCATTTAAGTCAGAAAAAAAATCCCTTAACTTACTTTGAGTAAGTCCAAGTAGATTTTGCTTTTCCAACATAAGAATGATTATCTATTTTATCGCGTTCTTGGACAAACGCCATCTTCACCAAAAAAATAGGCAATCTCAATGGCAGCATTTTCTAGAGAATCTGAACCATGGACAGCATTCTCATCTAAAGATTCAGCAAAATCGGCTCTTATAGTACCTTTATCAGCTTCTTGTGGGTTTGTAGCGCCCATAATTTCACGGTGCTTAGCAACTGCATTTTCACCCTCCAAAACCTGAATCATTACTGGCCCAGAAGTCATAAAAGACATTAGGTCATTAAAAAAAGGTCTATCCTTGTGAACAGCATAGAATCCACCAGCCATTTCTTTGTCCAAATGGATCATTTTTGATGCGACTATTTTAAAGCCAGCATTTTCAAATCTTGAGTAAATCTGACCGATGACGTTTTTAGCCACAGCATCTGGTTTAATTATTGATAAAGTTTGCTCCATGGATAATCTCCAATTATTTAAAAAGCGAGTATTTTACCATGCAGTTATGTATTTCTTAAGATTATGGATAGCTATTGAGGTGCCAAGCAATTCACAAAATATTGTTTAAATTTTTTACTCTGCGGTAGTTATCAAATTTATCGTATACTTTAAAGTAGGCACTAGCAATTGGAAGGAACCAGGGCGCTCCAAAGTAATAGGGGCGAGTCTCTAATAATGTATCTTCAAATACCGTTACTTTTTTATTTGGTTCTAGAATCTTCAATGCAGCCATATGTCCCAAATAGGGCGCCATAGCTACCCCATTGCCACAGTAGCCCATCGCTGAATATTTTCCATCATGACATCCCAAATTTGGAAGCATACTATAACTAAAGCCTGTGAACCCAGTCCAACAATGACTTACCTCAACCCCATTAAGCTCTGGAAAAATCTCTGATAATGTTTTTTTAAGTATTGGAAGAGCATTTTCTGCTGACATTGAATGCATAGCCGCCCTTGTTCCAATCATTATTCTTTTCCCGCATGGTGTTGGTCGATAATAACAATATCGCTTTCTTGTTTCAACTATGCAATGACCCCCTGGTATTAGTGAATTTACTTTATCAGCACCAATTTCATCAGTCGTAATAATAAAGCTAGGAACTGGCAAAATTCTTCTTGATAAATACTTTGAAAGGGACGTTCGAGTGTATCCGTTAGTTGCTATCAAAACATTTCGACTGCTTATTGATTTACTAGCAACGGAAACATTGAAGTTAGCCTTTTCTACTCCTGATATTCTTGTTATTTGATTTACTGGCATATTTCCAAAGACTTTCACACCTGCATCTATAGCGAGCTGATGAAGGCCATAATGAAACTTTCTAGGTTGGACTGATCCATGATCTTCATAGTATTGACCGCCAAAGTATAAATCAGTCTTAATGGATTCAGACATTTTGGATGGATCAATCATTCTAGAATTAAAATCATCGATAGCTTTTAATTTTTCTAGATTCTCTGACATAATCATTTGGTCTTGAGGCACCCAAGATGTCCTTAATCTACCACAAATCTGAAGGTCGCAATCAATCTTGTTTTCTTTAATTAAATTGGTAGTAAATGCGAGGGATGCATTTGCTTCTTTATGGATTTTTCCAGCTATATCTGAGCCATACTTTTTTTCGGCCTGTTGGGTTGAAACTTTATGGCCTGAGCCCATCATCCCACCGTTTCTAGTGCTTGCGCCAAAACCAATATCTTCAGAGTCAAAAACAACAACGGAAACTCCAGATTTTGCTAAAGTGATTGCTGCACTTAAACCTGTAAAACCAGCACCAACAATTACAGTATCGGTTTTCTTTGGCAGCCCGCTACTCTCTTTATAATCTGGTTGGTCTTCACACCAGTAAGGGTAGAATTTAGTCATAATTAAAAAAATTAGTTAATGAAAAAAATTCAATTTTTTATTTGAATTTTATTGCTATTATCCATTTATTTTTTTATTATCATTTATGTTATAACCATAAGAGTCATATGTCTAATGAATTGAATAGAAAACATGAAAAGTAAATTATTAAATACGCCAATAAATTTTCCTAATACGCTTCCTGAAGGATACCACTATATCGAAGATGAGCCTACATATGATCCAAATATTCATCTAGAGCTTGAGTTTCCTAAAGAATCTGTTTCGCTTTTTGATTTAGGTTACACAAAAGATGAAATTGCGAAATGCCCAACAGATTTTGCTGTATCAGGAGCAGCAAGACTTTTATCAGACGAAGGCGTTAGAGTTTTAATGCAATCTGCACAATCACTGAGAAAGTATTCTTCGAGTGGTGGAGAGAGGATTCAGTATTTACTTCGTGGTTGTGTATATCGTTCTA
>CAXQNQ010000192.1:0-9134 GCA_964225135.1 Mesoflavibacter profundi | reverse complement strand
GCTGCTAAATTAACGCTAGGAGAAAACTACTTAGAGCAAAAACCCTATCAGTATTTTCCCTCAGATGTTATTCCTTATCGCCTAATGTTCAGGAATGATTTCATAACCACTGAATTTGATAATAATAATCTACTTGATGATTATTATCCTTATAACGGTACACCAAGCTTACAAGCATTTCAACCAGCTAATGAGCAAGATCCAAGGGGATCGAGAATGGGAATCCTAATGAGAGCTAACTTCAAAGATCTTTTAGAAGATTACGAATTGGAGGCTGGTATTAAATTCCCATCTACCTTCAATGGTTATGAAGCTTACATGCGATACAATAATGATAAAAAGAGAATAGATAAAGAGATATTTGTCTATAGATCGTCTTTTAAATTCACTATCGATAACGGCTCTTTATTCCCGAGCCAAATCCAACCTAAGTTAGAGGCAAACTCTTTTGTGGCAGAGTACAAAGTATCCTATCCTTTTAACCCTTTTGAATCTATCAAAACAGGCTTGAACCTTAGATTGGATCAACAAGTACAATTAGCAACGGATGTCAGTACCCTTGAAACCTTGTCGGAGAATGTTCAACGAATCCGATGGAGAACAGAATACATCTATGATAATACTATCAATAAGCAGATGAATATCCTAAATGGTACACGCGCAAAAGCGACCATGGAAATCTCCAAAGGCATGCAAATCGATCTGACCGATAATGCATCCTTTGACTTCAACCAGGGTTTCATGTCAGTATTTACATTGGATGCTCGAAATTATATCCCTATCCTAAAGCGATCTGTTTTCGCAACAAGGATTGCAGCTGCTACCTCTTTAGGAAGTGAAAAGGTCGCTTATTTTGTTGGAGCGACGGATAATATGTTATTCTCCACCAATTCGGATACTAATGACGATATTCCCGTTCCATTAGTTGCAGATGGATTTAGGTACCAAATGATGATGCCAAACTTGAGGGGATTCTCTTCCAACATAAGAAACGGTAACTCCTATGCCTTATTGAATGCTGAAATTCGAATTCCAGTATTCCAATATATTTCCAAAAATATCAAGTCGCCATTCTTGAGGAATTTCCAATTGGTGGGATTCTTTGATGCCGGTTCTGCATGGATAGGGAAAAGTCCATTTGCTGAAGACAACCCACTAAACATCAAGAACCTTCAAGACATCGATCCACCTGGTGATCCTAATGTCTTTGTTTCCGTAAAATTCTTTAGAGATCCTTTTGTTATGGGCTATGGCGCTGGTGCCCGTATGCTTATATTGGGCTACTATTTGAGAATTGACTATGCTCAAGGGATTGAAACAGGAGAAAAACAAGACCCAAGATTATTCTTCTCCTTAGGATATGATTTTTAATACTTCACTACTATGAAAATAAAAGCTTGGAAACTGCTCGCTATCTTCTTTGGAATATTAGCACTAAACACTAATGCGCAACAAGTACAAATAGATCCTGAACTATTTCAACTATTGGATCAAAATAACCAACAGGATGTATTAATTATCCTTAAAGATCAGGTGCAAATCAAGGATATACCTCAACAATGGACAAAAGCTGAAAAGGGCCAATATGTTTTTAACGCGCTACGTCAACATGCGATCAGCACTCAACAGCCACTTATTGACTTATTACAATCTTGGAATCGTCCTAGTAAAAGTTACTTACTCAGTAATGCTATACTGAGTGCTATAAACCTAGAGGAACTAAAGCAATTACAATCCCACCCTTTAATTGACCGTATACAAGCTGATTTATGGTATCAAAATGAACTACCTAAAGATGAATCCTTCCAAAATGATGCTAGTATTAGAACTCAAGACACCATCGAATGGGGTATAGAAATGATTAAAGGAGATGAAGTTTGGGATTTAGGATATAAAGGTTCTGGCGTTATTATCGGCGGACAAGATACTGGAGTAGAGTGGTACCACCCAGCTATTAAAGCACAATATAAAGGTTGGAATAATGGCGTTGAAGACCACAACTACAACTGGCATGATGCCATTCATGAAATCAATGAAGATAATACTGGAGATAACCCTTGCGGATTGAATAATATAGCACCATGCGATGATCATAATCACGGTACACACACTGTAGGAACTATGGTGGGTGAAGCTGGTTTTAGAAAAATTGGAGTAGCTCCTGAAGCGAGTTGGATAGGCTGTAGAAATATGGAAAGAGGACACGGCAAGCCAAGTACCTATTTGGAGTGCTTTGAGTGGTTTCTTGCTCCAACAGACAGCAACGGAGCCAATCCAGACCCTAACCAAGCCCCTCATGTGATTAATAACTCATGGGCATGTCCAGAGTCTGAAGGCTGTAACCCAGCTAATTTCACTATACTAGAAACTGCAGTAGATAATCTAAAAGCTGCAGGGGTAGTAGTGGTAGCTTCAGCTGGAAATAGTGGGTCACAAGGCTGTTCATCCATCAGCACACCTGCTGCAATCTTTGAAAATAGTTTTACTATAGGTGCGACTAATGAAGGGGATCAAATTACTGGATTTTCAAGTAGAGGCCCCGTTACTGTGGATGGCTCCGATCGATTAAAACCCAATGTCAGTGCACCAGGAAGAAATGTATATTCCTGCGTTAGAGACAATGCCTACAGCACATATAGTGGCACCTCTATGGCGGGTCCACATGTTGCTGGTGCAGTGGCCTTAATTATTTCTGCAAGACCAGAGCTAGCTGGACAAGTAGCACTTATTGAAGATATCTTGGAAGAAACGGCAATAGCAAAAACAACTGAAGAAAATTGCGGAGGGGTATCAGGAATGACTATTCCGAATAACACCTATGGTTTTGGTAGAATTGATGTATTAGCGGCTGTTGAAGCAGCTTTAGTTATTGATATCAATCAAACCCAAAATCTGGACATACAAACCGCAAAAATATTTCCAAATCCAACTGATGGCCTATTGCATGTGAATCTTCCAGACCATATTCAAGACGCCTATATTCAGTTGATGGATACGAATGGTAGAATCGTTCACGAACAGAGCATTCCTTCAGGCCGCAAACCTTTGAATTTGACTAAATTATCCAAGGGTATGTATTTTTACCTGATTGTTTCAGAAAAAAATCAATTTAGCGGCAAGCTGATTCTCCAATAAATAGTTGATTTATAGGTATCTTTAAAAAAGGAATTCAAGTCAAAACTTTGAATTCCTTTTTTTGCATCCGTTATTTCCTTATTTTCATAAAATGCTTTTATAGCTTTGTAAGAATTTCAACAATAGTATGGCAGATTTTCCTAACAAAACAAATAGGGTACAACCCGCTCGCACGTCTAAAGGGGAGCTTTCCGATTATGTCTTCGGAAAAGTTCAACCACAGGCTACTGCTTTGGAAGAAGCAGTATTGGGAGCCCTTATGTTAGATAAGGATGCACTGTCATCGGTTATGGATATTATTACAGCGAATAGCTTCTACTTGGATGCCCATAAGCACATTTACGAAGCTATGATCGTCTTGTTCAATGGATCTCATCCAATAGATTTGTTGACCGTAACAGAAGAATTAAAAAAGCTAGAGAAATTAGATGATATTGGTGGGCCTGGCTATTTAGTTAAGCTAACCAATAAAGTAGCCTCTGCGGCAAATATTGAGTACCACGCTAGAATTATTGCGCAGAAATATATTCAGCGTGAATTAATTCGTGTATCCACTAAGATTATCAAAGATTCTTATGAGGATAGTACGGATGTTTTCGCTCTCCTAGACGATGCTGAAAAAGGATTGTTTGACATTACGCAAAACAATATGAGCCGTGGTGTAGAAACCATGAGTTCGGTTACTGCTAAATTCAGACAGCAGCTAGAGGAATTGAAAGATAAAGAAGATGGACTGACTGGTGTACCAACTGGCTTCCTAAACTTGGATCGTTTAACATCAGGGTGGCAACCTTCGGATTTGGTGATTTTAGCTGCTAGACCTGGTATGGGTAAAACATCCTTTGTACTTGCCCTCGCCAAAAATGCTGCCATGGACTTTAATAAAGGGGTAGCCATTTTCTCCTTAGAGATGTCAGATATTCAATTAGTCCAAAGGTTGGTTACACTAGAAGCTGAAATTTCTGGTCCAAAAATGCGTAAAGGTAACCTAGAAGAATATGAATGGCAGCAGCTTTATACAGCTATTGAACAAATGGCTGATATTCCAATCTTTATCGATGACACCCCGGGGATAAATATATTTGAGCTCAGAGCCAAGTGTAGACGTCTAAAAGCTCAATACGATATCCAAATGGTTATCATTGATTATTTGCAATTGATGAGTGGTGGAAGTGATGGCAAAGGTAATCGAGAGCAAGAGGTATCGGCTATTTCCAGAGGTTTAAAGGCATTGGCAAAAGAACTGAATGTGCCTGTGATTGCCCTTTCCCAACTTAGCCGTGCAGTAGAATCACGGGGTGGAACAAAAAAACCTATGCTATCCGATCTTCGTGAATCTGGATCTATCGAGCAGGATGCTGATATGGTTATGTTCATCTATCGCGGTGAATACTATCAAATCTTAGAAGACGAAGAGGGCGAATCGCTAAAAGGTATAGGAGAAATCCTAGTTGCAAAAAACAGACATGGTGCCTTAGAAAATATCAAACTTCGCTTTATTGCAGATTATGCTAAATTCACAGATCTGGATGATTTAGATTTTGAAAATCTGCCTGAGGGTACATTTAATACAAACCTTGATGGGTCTGATGTCATTACCCGTCCTTCCAAAATGAATGACGACGAGGACATTCCATTCTAATTAATGAGTTGAGTTTTTATGGAAAATGAAGGTGTACGACTGAATAAATTTGTAGCCTCTTCAGGAGTATGCTCCAGAAGAAAGGCAGCAGAGTTAGTCAAGGCTGGAAAAATAAAAGTTAATGGTGAGGTCAAACTTGAACCGTTTTACTTAGTACAAGACTTTGATAAAGTGGAATACAACGGTCGGATCTTACAGCAAGAAACAAAGAAGGTTTACCTATTAATGAATAAACCTAAGAATACGATCACCTCACTTTCCGATGAAAAAGGTAGGAAAACAGTCATGGAATTAATCAAGCAAGATATTCCTGAACGCATTTTCCCAGTTGGACGTCTCGATTTCCCAACTACAGGTCTTTTACTCATTACCAATGATGGCGATTTAGCTAAAAAATTGGCACACCCTAGCCATAAAGTCAAAAAGTTCTATGAAGTTCAGCTCGATCAAGATATCAAGCCACAGGATTTGAAAAAGATCCGAGCTGGATTGGAACTAGAAGATGGTTTGGCTCCGGTTTTAGGTGTAGATTATGTTCGAGGGAAAACGAAACGAGATGTTGGGATTGAAATCCACATCGGAAGGAACCGAATTGTGCGTCGAATTTTTGCCCATCTAGGGTACACGGTTGAAAAACTAGATCGAACCTATTATGCAGGCTTAACCAAAAAAGACCTCCCACGAGGAAGATATCGCCATTTAAGTAAGCAGGAAGTCATTATGTTAAAGCATTTTACCTAATATTTGTATTTATTTTTAAAAGTCTCATCTGTCTGTTCCAAGACAATTGCTAAGCGTTTATTTATACACTAAGCGACAATATCGAAAAGGGTATCCCGGTAATTTATTGAGGAACAAATACTTATACTCAATGAAATACTTGCTAATGCTGGGAGTAGTATGCCTTCCTATGGTACTATCTTCCCAGACTTACACCACTTATTACGATAGTGGTAACATCAAAGACATAGGAAGCTTGGAAAATGGAAAAATCCATGGCATCTCAAAAGGATATTATGAAGATGGTACGCTGATGTACGTTGAAAAGTATCGAAGAGACAAACAAGTTGGCGAAGCATTCTATTATGATGAAAACGGACACCTAAAAGCTTCCGAAAAATCTAGAAAGAATCATCTAAAAGGAAAGGCAAAAACCTTTTACAAAAATGTACAAGTTCGCGTGGTAGAAAAGAATAATGATGGTATCCAAAATGGAAATATCATTCTGTATTCCCCTAATGGAGACCTTAAGCGCCTAGAATATTGGCGTAAAGGCAAAAAATTTGGAAACACCTTAGCTGCTTATTAAAAAAAGAAGCTTACTCTCCATGGAGTAAGCTTCTTTTTTTAATTCAATTGATATAATCCTCCTGTGATATTCATCAATGCGATTTGCGCATTCAACACATCAAAGTGGGCTTCTAATTTGCGCTGTGCAGCATTTAAATAACCCAGCTGAATACTCCTATAATCAAAACTACTAATCAATCCATTCTCATATCGATCCTTTGCAATCTCTAAATTCTGAGCGGCATGATCCAATTGATCCGCACTGATCAAAAGAACTTGTTGATTGGCCTCTAATTGTAGGTAGGTATTATTGAATTGAGTCCCCAAGCTTTGTTCTAAGTTTTTTCTTAAGTCTTGATTAGACAACAAGCGCAATTCGGCATTTTGAATTCTGTTCTTACGGACCCCTCCGTCAAATATCCGATACGTTGCCGAAATACCAACAAATGGATTGACCCCTGAAGAAGTGTTGGCACCAATAATCTCCATAGTGATAGGGTTCTCAGCATCTAAGTAACTCGAATTCAAGTTGCTATTAAATCCTGCACTCATTGCAATGGTTGGCTTAAGGCTTGTTTTTTCCAGCGCTATACTATTTTGAGCCAGCTGATCTGCCAACCTTAAATTAGCCAAGTCACTATTATTATCCAGCATCCGTTGTCTGAGTTCTTGCTCACTGATCAAGGGCATCATATCTTCCAAATCATTGGTCAGGGTATATTTTTCAGCTCCTTGAGCCTCCCCCATCAACAATTTCAAATTATTAGTAAGGCCCACTAATTGATTGTCCAATTGAATACAAGTAATGGAATCATTGAGATAGGCATCCTTTGCTTGAAGTACATCAAAGGTACTGGCTGATCCAAAAGATTGGCGTAATTCTTGAAAGTCTAATCTATCCCTGCTTAATGTTTTAACCTCCTCTAAAACTTTCAACTGCTCTTCTAATAATAAAATATTGTAATAGGCTATCATGACTTGCTCTGACAAGTCTTCAATTGCGATGCGCATATCCAGTCGAGCTTGTTCCGTTTGCAAGGAGAGATTATCCTTGTTCAATTTTATCCGCCCTCCATTAAATAGGATTAAATTCATATCAACACTTCCTTGTAATCCAGTGGTGTAGGATAATTGTTCAGGAAGAATCACATTGGCAGGATTCACTTGTCGATTAATCGCTGATTGATTAAAAATAGTGGCATCAATGGTAGGTGTTCGACCTGCATTAGCCCAGTTGTCAGATTGTTCCGCTAATTGAACTTGTTTCTGCTGAAACTCTATTTGTAAATTATGCCCTATTGCCTTTTCTATAGCCGCTGACAAACTCAGTTCTGTTTGAGCAGTTGCACTCCATGAAAGCATCAAAAAGACTGAAGCAAAAATATTCTTAAGCATAAGCACTATTTTTTATCCAATTTAAACACACCCATAATGGGTTCTCCCAATCGCTCAATCAACACTACAGGATTATCAAATCTACCATTCTTGGCTTTATAATCCCTCCGTTCCTCTTTAGATCTAAAATTAGTTATATAATAATCGCTATCGTTAGGACTATACCCTAAACACAATTTTTCTTTGGTTTCCTCATCTAAAAATTTATGATTCGCTATTCCTGGATACGAAAAGGAATAAAACTTAATACACTCCCCTTCCTCCGCTAATTCAGCCAGCTGTTTTAATCCTGAACGATAAGAAATTCCCCAGTAATCTAATTCAAACCTCGAAAACTGATCACCTGTCGCTAACACATTAAAATAGGTTTGTTGGTATGGATGAATATACACCATTATGAAAAGTAAATATCCCAAGTTTATACCTGTGATTATCTTGACTAGGTTAAACGTTCTCCCGCCCTTTGCAATACTCCAACGGAATAGTCTAACCAAACCAACAAAGGCCACTAAAGCAAAGCCTGCATAGGTAAAATGAAGCTGTCGCCACCCATCATAAAGGGTTGAATGCTTTATGATGACCATAAATAAAGGCATTAAAAAGAAACTCAGTGCGATAGCAATAAATCGTTGCTCTCTATCCTTTAACCAATTTAGATTCCCTTTGAATAAATCTTTGATCCAACTCATAAGGGGCTTTCCAAAACCTAGTATAAATAGTAGCCAATAAAACAATGGAATACTTATAAGCATCCATGCCGGTGCATAATACCAAGGTAATTCAGGGGCATATAAATATTCATTGAACAATAGCACTTCTCCACGCCAATCGAATTTGCCCATGGCTTTAAAAGACTCTAAAAAGTTATGCAAGGGTGCTTCCCATAAGTATGGCCAAAAGATATAAATGAAGATAGGTGTGGAAACTGCAAACAGCGCAAGACCTTTTTTCCATTTCTGAAAAAATGCTTTTTTGTCTGTCGCACTAAGCCCATACAGAATAATCCATCCTACTGTTAAAGCGGGAAGAATAATGCCTACTATTCGAATATTCACCGTCAGGCCACAAACAAAGGCGTGCAATAATGCATTTTGCCATTTCGGATCATCCAGATATCTAAAAAAGCTGGATAAGCCGAATACAAAAAAAGCAAGTAAAACAGCGTCTTTAATGTTAAAGAAAGCGTGCGCAAAAGTCCTGGGTGCCAAAATAAAAATAAGCGTACCAAGTAGAGCTAAATATCGATTTGCGCAATGTCGATAGAGTATTCTATAAAAACAGATGCAAGCGAAAAAGAACAATAAGAAGACTAGATGATGTCTAAGCATGTACCGTTCGAAATAAGTTTTTAAGCCAAAACTTCTTTCGATATACAAGGAGCTTAATTGAAAAATTACCCCATAGTATTTATACTCATACTCATGTAATTGCTCTTTATTAGGTGCTATAGGTCCTTTGGAAATACCCAAGGTTTTGTTGACATAATCAAAACTTACTCGACCATGTCGTTCTTGGATTTCATCATCAAACCCTAAACCATAATCATGTACAATATTCAGGCCTATAAGCAGGAATCCTGCAAAGAATAGATAAACAAATAACCTAGAATAAAAATGCTTATGCTTCATGCTCCTCCTCTTTTCGCTGTCCAGGCAACCTCTTTTCAAAGGCG
>CAXQNQ010000191.1:0-6360 GCA_964225135.1 Mesoflavibacter profundi | reverse complement strand
AAGCAAATAGAAGGAGACCTTGGGATTTTTTCTTCATTAATACCAAGCTGACTGGTCAAGTTAAGCACTAAATCAACATTACCTAATCGTTTCATTAAGTTAACAGATACTGTATTCAAGGATTGTTTGAGTCCATCTTTCAAAGTTATTTTCTCACCTGAATATTCACCATCTGAATTAGCTGGAGTCCACGGTTCTAATAGGCCAAATTGTCCTTCGTCAGGGAAGATAGTCTGTGCTCTATCATATACTTCCATACATGGAGATATACTCAAGTTATCAATGGCAGCAGCATATACAAATGGTTTAAAAGTAGACCCTACCTGACGATCCGAGGTTACGTGATCATACTTAAAGTATCGATAATTGATTCCTCCTAACCAACCTTGTACATATCCCGTTTTAGGATCTACAGCCAAAGAACCAATTTGTAAGAAGTTGTGGTGATACAATAAGGAATCCATTGGTGACATGATGGTATCCTTAATAAAGGAGCTGTTTTCATAGGTAAATACCTTCATTTCTACCGGTGTGTTGAATGCTTTTTCACTGGCTTCCAAAAAGGCCTCGTGTTGTTTTTTATAAGCCGCCCAAGAATCAGACTTCATAGTAGCCTTATAGTTTTTCACCATCTTCTTGGAGATGTACTCCTTTTTCAACAAGCGCTCCAGTTCTTTCCCAGTTCGCTCTTCCTGAAGCATCCTCCTGATATCTACAGGTCGCAATAAGGCCCCTTCATTCTCCTTTTCAACAGCTGCAGTCACATCAGCCATCATGCTGTTGCGCATTTTTTGATAGCGACCAGATTCTTGCACCATTCTATTTCTCTTAGACTCCCGCGCCTTCATCGCCACATCCGTAGTCTCTTCCGTTTTAAAATCCCACGGACTTTTCCTTTTATACTTCCAGTGTTTGTTGAATCTAGCCTGTAGATTCTTCATATGACTGACCATAGCCGACTCCATATGTTTCTGGATAATAGGATCAATGGTTGTATAAATTTTTAATCCATCCCTATAGATGTTGTATTTCGTGCCATCCGGTTTTCTATACTGGTCTTTATTGAGGATTCGTTGAACTTCTTTAGATAATTCACCTCTAAAATATTGCGCCGTACCGTCATTATGAGTAGTTGTTTTAAAAGTAGAACCGTCATAAGGAATCTGACGAAGTGAATCGTATTCCATTTTGGTTAAAAACCCTTTTCGAACCATTTGAGACATCACCACTTCTCTTCTTTTCACCGTGGTGTCTCTTTTCCATTTTAGTTGAGAAACGGGATTAAACAACGAAGGATTTTTCAACATCCCCACTAACATAGCGGCTTCCTCTACATGTAATTCATTCTGTGGCTTTCCAAAATATACTTCAGAGGCCGCTTGAATACCATCCCCGTCATTTAAAAAATCAAACTTATTGAGATACATAGCCATGATTTCACCCTTGGTATACTTCCGCTCTAACTGAATGGAAATAATCCACTCTCTAAACTTCTGCATAGCGCGATCAAACAAATTACTAGATACATTATCTGTAAAAAGCAATTTGGCTAATTGTTGGGTAATCGTGGAACCACCTCCACCACTCTTATCTCCTTGGACAACTGTCTTCACAAAAACTCTACCCAGTGCTCTAAAATCTATCCCAGAGTGCTCGTAAAAACGTTCATCCTCCGTAGCTAAAAGTGCCATTTCGACATTCTTTGATAAGGAATCGTAAGGAATTTTTACTCTGTTTTCGATGAAAAACCGGCCCAAGACTGAGCCATCTATTGCAAGCACTTCGGTAGCCAAAACACTCTTCGGATTCTCCAATTCTTTAGTATCTGGTAAATCGCCAAATGAAAGGAGGATAAAGAAGGCAAAAAACCCCGTAACGCCCAATGCAATCAGCATCCATAGGCGCTTGATATACTTTCTAAATCTTAGTAGTTGTCTACTACGTAATTCATCCTGAGTAGGTTCTACTGGTTGCATATCTCCCTCTTGTGGGATATGGTCATCTGGTGGTAAATGGTCTATACTCATGAATGAAGCGTTTTTAATGCTACCGTGAAAGTAAAAGATTGTATTTTAAAAATCGCAATAAATATATGAATGCTAAAAAAAATAATAAAGTATTTGATTCTTAGACCCCTTGTAAGGGCTGAAATCACATCCTTTTACTAATAAACATTCGATTCGTGTAAAAATTATACCTTAATGCCTAAATAATTACAGATAATCGCAATAAAATTCTTTTACCTTTGCGATTCAAAATGTGTTGAATACCATTGCCCATGGCTAAGACTAAACAGAATCAAATTCAATATAATAAAGGTAAGCTCAGTAACAGGCAACTGATTGCCCTTTATGAAGGTCTACTTAGACCTAGAATGATCGAAGAAAAAATGCTCATTTTACTTCGACAAGGAAGGATTTCCAAATGGTTTTCTGGAATTGGACAAGAAGCGATATCCGTTGGTGCTACTATGGCGCTAGATTCAGACGAGCTCATCTTTACTATGCACCGTAATCTAGGGGTATTTACGAGTCGTAATATGCCTATGGAAAGTCTTTTTGCACAATGGCAGGGTAAGGCTGCAGGATACACCAAGGGTCGAGATCGCTCTTTTCACTTTGGCTCCTTGGAACATGGGATAGTAGGTATGATATCACACCTTGGCCCACAATTATCTTTGGCTTCGGGTGTTGGATTACATCATAAATTGAATGGAGAACCTAAAGTTTCACTGGCTTTTACTGGTGATGGAGCTACCTCACAAGGAGAATTCCATGAGGCCTTAAATGTAGCTGCAGTATGGCAATTGCCCGTTATTTTTGTTATTGAAAATAACGGTTATGGTTTATCCACCCCAGTTAATGAACAATACCGCTGTAAAGAATTGGTAGATAGAGCTAAGGGCTATGGTATGAAAGGGTATAGCATTGATGGTAATAATATCATCGAAGTGTACACCACCATAAAGCGATTAGCTGCCTCTATGCGTAAGGATCCAGAACCGGTATTCTTAGAATGTAATACTTTCAGAATGCGGGGTCATGAGGAAGCATCTGGTACCAAATATGTACCTAAAGCGCTTATGGATTTATGGGCACAAAAGGATCCTATTCAGAATTTTGAGGATTATTTATTACAAGAGGGTATTATTGATCAAAGCTATATTGATGAGCTAAAAGCATCCATCAAAAAAGAAATCAATCAAAAGGTGGAAGAAGCCTTTAAACTGCCTGCCATTGAAGCTGATTTAGCAACTGAATTAGAAGATATTTATGCGCCATATACCTATGAACCTATTGTTGCTGATCCAACTAAGACCACAGCGCTTCGTTTTGTAGATGCTATATCTGCAGGATTAAGACAAGCTATGGAAAGGCACGATAACTTGGTTCTAATGGGTCAAGATATCTCCGATTATGGCGGCGTATTTAAGATAACAGATGGCTTTAATGAAGCCTTTGGAAAAGATCGGGTAAGAAACACCCCGCTGTGCGAGAGTGCTATCATTGGTGCTGGTCTAGGATTGAGCTTAAAAGGTAGTAAAGCCATGGTTGAAATGCAGTTTGCGGACTTCGTAACCTGTGGTTTTAATCAAATTGTGAACAACTTGGCTAAACTTCATTACCGTTGGGGGCAAAATGCTGATGTGGTCATCCGGATGCCTACTGGTGGTGGGGTCGGAGCAGGACCTTATCATTCACAAAGTAATGAGGCCTGGTTCTTCCATACGCCTGGGTTAAAAATTGCCTATCCATCCACTCCAGAGGATGCAAAAGGGTTGCTAATAACTGCTTTTGAAGATCCAAATCCAGTTATGTTCTTTGAACATAAAGCGTTGTATCGTTCTATTACGGCAGATGTGCCTGATGAACCTTACACTATTGAGTTTGGTAAAGCCCGCATGGTCACTACTGGTACTGACTTAAGTATCATCACATATGGTATGGGCGTACATTGGGCAGAAAAAGTTTGTGCTGATTTAGGGATTCAAGCTGATATAGTTGATTTGAGAACTTTACTTCCGCTTGATTACGAAGCTATAAGCGCTACGGTGCAGAAAACAAACAAGGTGATGATTCTGCATGAGGATACTTTACTTGGGGGTATTGGAGGTGAATTATCTGCTCATATATCTGAGCATTTATTTGAGCATTTGGATGCTCCAGTCATGCGTGTAGCTAGTCTGGACACTCCATTCCCATTTGCTGCTGCCTTGGAGGAACAATTCCTTCCAGTTCAGCGATTAAAAGAACAATTGGAAAAACTAATGAGCTATTAAGCTCCGATAAATAATTAAATTATGAACTTAAAAGATCTTATTGCGGTAAGTGGTATTTCAGGGGTATTTAGAATTGCTGGGAATAGAAACAATGGATTGATCATTGAAGATCTAGATACCGGAAAGCGAAAATTTGCACCTGCACGTAAGCATCAATTTACTCCTTTAGAATCTATCGCCATTTATACAGATGATGATTCTACAGAACTAGCAAAAGTATTTTCAAATATGCTGGAGCAATTTGAAGATAATCCGCCAGTAAATCCGAATGGCAAGCCAGATGAGTTAAGAGAATACTTTACTGATGTATTGCCAGATTTTGATCGCGATCAAGTCAGCTCGGGAGACATTAAAAAAGTAATCAAGTGGTTTAATTTCTTGAAGGAAAGAAACCTACTTTCTTTAGAAGACGATGCACCTGAAACTACAGAGGCCGTTAAAGAAGAGGAAAAAGCATAAGCATTTAGGCAGTTCGTTTGAGCTGCCTATTTTTTATATACCTCTACTAAGGAATTGTAAGCTGATAAGGCAAAAAATACTTCTTCAGGACTAACTTCTACATCTATTTCTACCCGTCCAATAGTCCTCAATAAGGCCATTTTGATCACGCCAATGGTATTCTTTTTATCCTTGACAATAAAAGCAAAAATATCCTCCCAATAGTGTTTGGGAATAGAAATAGCTTTAAAGACCTCAAATATATAGCTGGTTATTTCTTCTAATTCATCTTTGGGTAGGAGACCCTTCTCATGTGAAATAATGTTCTCCATGACCATCCCTAGAGCAATGGATTCACCGTGCCTCAAGCTGGGGAAATCACTATGTCTCAGCCCTAGACTTTCAACGGCATGACCAAAACTGTGCCCATAATTCAAGCATTTTCGAATCCCGCTTTCGAAATGATCTTGCTCAACGATAGACTTTTTTAGCCTAATGGAATGGAATATTTGCTCCTCTGTTAACCAATCCTTCCAATCCTCTAAGGCTACCAGTTCTTCCCATCCATCGCGATCTGCTATCAACAAATGCTTAATCATTTCCGCAAAGCCTGATCTTAACTCTTTTCTCGGCAGAGTCTTCAAAAATGTTGAATGTATCATGATCAAGTCAGGATCATTAAACATTCCAACCATGTTTTTATACCCTTGAAAATCTATTCCCAACTTAGAACCAACAGAAGCATCAACCATAGCCAACAAGGTAGTTGGTACTTGAATGAAATCAATGCCACGCATAAAAGTAGATGCACAGAATCCACCCATATCACCAATGACTCCGCCACCTAAATTGAAGCAAAGCGCATTTCGATCTAGATTATGAAATAACATATCCTGCCAGATAGATTGGCATGTCCGCATAGTTTTATGCTTTTCGCCTGAAGGTATTTCTATTAGTTTGAAGTCTAGATTTGGCAGTAAGGTCTTTAGAATTGGGAAACAATATTTAGCAGTGTTTTCATCAACTAAAACAACATTAGTGGTCCAAGATCCGTCTAAAACTAGTCCCTCTAGTTTCTCCCAGGCCTCTTTTCCTGATAAAATGGTTGAATCAGATAATGCAATAAGCTCCATAGTACGTTTTACAATTCATGGAGGAGATCAACTGACCAAGCCTCCGCTCTATGAGCAAACTTGGATTTAGTTGACTTCCATACTCTTCCGAACAATTCCGAATGTCTGTACCGTTCCAGAAATTCTGGTCCTTCCCACACGCTGTAGGTAAAGAAAATACAAGGATTTTGCTGATCGCGCAACAACTTTAAAGCATGACATCCATCAGAAGATCTTATATTCCCTTTTACCGATTCAAAAAGGGCTAAAAACCCTTCCACTTCGTCCGCCTTAAAATACATTTTAACTATACGTTGCAGCATGATTTTTACTTTTGGGGAGCCAGCTCAATTTGGATCAGATCATCAATATTCAAGCCCAACAAAGTACTCGCATTGCCCATGTTGACTGCTAATTCTAATAAGTTAGAAGAATTAAAATGACACAAAGGCTCTCCAATCGCTACATCATTATAACTCTTACTAAGACCTTTAATGGGGTCATTTTGTTTAAAATAAATGACTACATCAT
>CAXQNQ010000190.1:0-3757 GCA_964225135.1 Mesoflavibacter profundi | reverse complement strand
TACAATTGGGTTGTAAAATCAAATGTTCCGATTTCATATTTATCACCAAATAACAATACCAAATCCGTTGGACCTTGCGTACCTTCTAATTTTAGTGAGTTTGTACCAGAAAAAGCTTGTTCATCTGAGATGGGAGCATCTTCAGAAGACCCTGGAGAATTGGACCATGTTGTCCAATTGACATTATCACTTGCAGCAATCAGATCACCAGGATTGAAGGAATCAAAGTTCTCCGAGAAAGTAACCTGTGCAGAACCTGATACAGCAAATGCGAAACAACAAACAAATAAGAGTTGTAAACGATTTAGCATAAGTTGAGTATTTAATTCAAAAATTCAATGATTAACGCTTCCAAGTTAATCAATAATTTTGCCCAAACCTCAATTAGCCGTTATAAATTTCAACTCAAATTCATTTTCTAATCAAAATCAATTATGGAAGCTCATCCATCAATTCAACATATTCTTCCAAATAGGCCATGATAGTCTCTGAATTAAAGCGTTTGGTACTAGTCCAAGACATTACACCACCTTCCGAGTGCATTTGCACTTGAAATTCAGCATTATACTTTTTATCGTCTGCCAACATTTTAATGGCAGCATTAGAAGGTTCATAGCTCCAAGTACCCTTACCAATGGTCTCTTTGCGTTGCCCATGTAAAAAAGTGCCATCATCACTAAACTGGAACCAACGAGCTCGATTAGCATCATAGGCCGCTTTATCTGCTCCACCTGTCCCTACAATTGGTTTATGCCAATGCTCTACATACCAAAATCCTTTTTGAGTTAAATTATCAATTACGCGCTTGCTTTCAGGATCCAAATTGTCTGTTTGAACAGATTGAGTGGTCGTTACTTGATTATTGGCTGTGTTGTCAGCTCCATCTTTTGTACAGGAAGTCATTAATAAAAAAACACAGCAAATGTTTAAGAATAAGATTCTTCTCATGTCAAGATAAATTGGTTATTTAAAGCTCAATAATACCTTAAAATTTTATCATATGCCACCACAAGCTTATTTTAATGTATTTTTGCTTTCAAATTGAACCTATGGTACAATCAGCATTCGACAAGTGGCTGTCAAAATATAAAGTAGAAAAAAGTTCAAAAATTCTCCTAGCATGCAGTGGAGGTATGGACTCTATGGCTTTAGCTCAGCTGCTGCTCAATGCAGGATTAAAACCAAGCCTTGCACACGTTAATTATCACCTAAGAGGGCGAGATTCTAAAAAAGACCAAATATTCGTAGAGGAGTTTGCTCAAGAGCATCAGTTGAAATGCTATGTAAAGGAGGTGGAAACCTTCAAAAATGTAAATTCTCCAATCAACAACTTACAGGAAAAAGCCCGAAACATTCGGTATGCTTTTTTTAGAGAACTTGTCAAGACTAATGCCTATGAATATGTTTTAACAGCCCACCATCTCAATGACCAATTAGAAACCCTACTATTTCAATTAGGAAGAAAAACATATTTACAAGCACTATCAGGCATCCCTACAGCTGTAAATAATATTCATAGACCATTATTGAATTGCTCTAGAGAGGAAATTGCGCAGTTTGTTGCAGCACATGGTTTAAAGTTCCGAGAAGATAGTAGTAATAAAAGCAATAAATACACTCGAAATGCTATTAGAAATGAGGTCATTAAACCCTTACAAAGAATATTTCCAAAATATTTAAATCAATTCAAAACATCGAAGGAACATATCGATGATGGTATTGAATTATATACTCATTTTATTCAGGAATTTTATAAAAGTAACAGTTCCAATCAAGAAGGAAAAACCATCCTAAGACTTAGTCAGATATATCATTTCCCTAATCCTGAATTTTTACTTTATAAAGTTCTCTATCCCTTTGGAATTAATCGAGACCAAAATATGCAGCTTTTTGAAGCTTTAAGTAAGAGCAGCATTGGATCTGAATTCCTAACAGAAAGTCATGCCTTCATTTTAAGAAAAGATAGTCTTGATATCATAGAACAAAAAAAAGAGCCGTTGGAGCAAGCCCAAACTTGGATCCTTGATCAAGAAAGATGTTCTTTCGCAGGATCAAATTATACACAGCAAACATATACAACTGAACAAATAAATATCAAATCGTTGGATAAGCAAAGTGCTGCATTTGACTCCAAACGATTAAACTTCCCGCTTACTTGGCGACATTACCAAGCTGGTGATCAAATCCAAGCCTTCGGTATGAAAGGAAAGAATAAACTGGTTAAAAAGGTACTGAGTGAAGCTGGATTAAATCGACTAGAAAAAAAACAGGTAGTAGTTCTCACGGATCAAAGCGGACAAATTATTTGGATACCGAATTATGCACATAGCAACTTATATGCAGTAAGCGAACATACCAAATCAATTATTTTAATAAAAACAAAAGGGAGCTAAAAAGCTCCCTTTTGTTAATGCACAAATGCATCTTTAAATCCTCTTGCTTTGACTTGCTTCAGGACTTCCTTTGCTTCTTCCTTTGAAGAAAAACCTCCTAATAATTTGAGGTAGTACTCCCCTCTTTGTTTGGTACTAATTTCTCCTAAATCCAGTAAAGACTTATAGGCTTCATCAACTTTTAAAGCATTCGACTTAACAGCGCCTAATTGAATAAAGAATTGCTCTTCGGGAACTTGCTCAACAGCCTCAGCAGGCGCCCACTCAAAGCTAACTGCCTGATCTACATCAGCTTCATCGTATTCTTGTAACAACCCTTTAGGTGTCAATTCAGGTTTATTTTCCTCTATTATCAATGGCTGTTCAGGAGCTACTCCCTTCAGCTCTTCCGTTACAATAAATGCACCATCAAAGCCGACTGATTTAACTTCAACTAAATAAGAATTAGCTTCTTTCCGAGAAGCAAAAGGTCCCAATTTAACCTTATATTTTCCTTGTTCATTAACTACATGAACATCAGCAATACCACTCAATTTTTGCTCAAATCTATCGGTTTCAGGTTCAGATTGCGTGGATAAGGCTGCTACTTGAATATAGTAACCAGTTGAATACCCAAAAACAGAAGCAGATTTAGACTGTAAGGTTCTATCGTACTGATTAATTACTGGTTCCTCCTTAGAAATAGATCGTTGTGCAATAGGATCTGGTAAACTTGGATCCAAGAAGAATGTCCCTTGTACATATCTTGAATCTTCACCAAGTGCAACCATAATACGCTTAGTCAAATCTAAATATCCTTCTGCTCGTACATGAACCATATAATTTTCACCTGTATTGACAGGTAATACAATCCTACCTGATTCATCACTGTAAGTCTCAAAAGTTTCTCCTGAAACAACCGATTGGACAGAGACAAGTGCATCATTAACAGATTTGTCCGAATTGATTTCTTTTACCAAGAACTCATAGCTATTGGAAAGAGAAACCAACTCCACCAATAACTTATTAGAGGCCATGGCTCCATAGTTTGAAATGGCGATTTCTTGTTGAGTAAATCCAGGTTTACTAATTACAACATTGCATACGCCTTGTTTAACCATAGAATAGGTAAATTGACCTGCACTATTTGTTGTAAAAACACTTCCACCGCAATCAGAAAGATCAACTATGGCATCGCCGATTGGCGCATTACTTGCAGCATCCAACACCACTAACATGAGATGATCCTCATTCTTTTTAACTGAATACAAGTCTTCCTGACCTTTTCCTCCAACACGATTTGAAACTAAAAATCCTAGATTCTGAAATGGATCAAAAATGAACTCAGAATCATCTCGAGCAGAATTAACTTGCGGTCCAAGATT
>CAXQNQ010000189.1:0-5111 GCA_964225135.1 Mesoflavibacter profundi | reverse complement strand
ACACCTCCATTAGTGATTGTAAAGGTTCCTCCTGTCATCTCCTCCAAAGTTAATTTTCCAGAACGAGCTTTACCTGCTAGTGCTTTTAATTCCTTTTCTATATCTGCGAAGGACTTAGATTCCACATTGCGAATTGGAGGAACAACAAGTCCAGTTGGAGTAGATATTGCGAATGAAATATCTGCATAATCGTGGTAAATGATGTCATTACCATCGATTTGAGCGTTTACATCAGGCATTTCCATTAAGGCCTTTGCACATGCTTTTGCAAACAGTGACATGAAACCTAATTTCACACCATTTTTTTCAACGAATTTATCTTGATATTTCTTTCTAAGCTTCATGATTTCACTTAGGTCCACTTCGTTGAAAGTGGTCAGCATAGCGGTATTGTTTTTTGCAGAAACTAATCGCTTAGCGATCGTTCTACGCATACGGCTCATTTTCTTTCTGTTTTCTGTACGAGCAAACGCTGCAGTTTTAACAGGTGCTGGTGTATCGGTGGTAACAGGTTCAGGCGAGCTAACAGGTTGAGCGGCGGCAGCTTTTTCTGCGTCAGCTTTTGTAATCCTGCCATCTTTACCTGTTCCACTTACTGTTGTTGGATCGATATTTGCTTCAGCTAAGATTTTGCCTGCAGCTGGGGAAGGATGTCCCGTAGCATAGTTTGCAGTTACTGCTGCTGGAGCTTCTTCCACTGGAGGCGCAGCTGGAGCTTCTACTTTTTCTTCCGCTTTATCAAGAGGTTTTTCACCACTCGGCTCAATTTTAGCTACCAAGGCTCCGATCTCTAAATCATCTCCTTCGGCAGCCACATATCTTAGGATTCCAGCAGCTTCTGCAGGGAATTCAAGGGTTGCCTTATCAGATTCAAATTCGCAGATAGGTTCGTCTAGCTCAACATATGCACCATCTTCTTTTAGCCATTGAGATAGTGTTACCTCTGTGATTGATTCCCCGATTACAGGGACTTTCATTTCAACTACGCTCATATTGATTATGAAGTATTAGAATACTACAATTGTTTTCAAGAATCAGACAAATATTCAATATTATCTGGTAAATAAACAAAATCGGTGCTGGAAATATTTTCCTATGACTTAATTCTGTCGAATTTATAGATTATTGCCTGTCGATCTTTCGATTCGTTGCAAATATACAGGTTTTCAGCTTTGTCAAAGCATATTCCTTCAGGTTGAATAAAATTGTCTTTATCCAACTTCACCATGGTTAGTATATTTAAGCTTGGATCAAGCACTACTAATAACTTACCAACGGAGGAAATAATGTACATATTACCCGTTGATGGTTGAATTGCAATAGCTGAAGGCTCGAAATTAAATCCTTTAGAGTTTGGTTCAAAGCGCTTTAATAACTTGTGTGCTTTTGGTAACTCTGGGTGTGCTTTTATGAAGGCATAAAAGGTTTCTTTTCGAAGATAAATAGGATGTTCTATATCAAGCTGTCGCTGCTCCAAATTAAAGGAGTAAATGGCTCTGTAATCTACTTTTTCGATAGATTTTTGATCAAGGTTCGGACTCCCTTTACATGCCAAGAGTAATCTATTATTTGCAGCGTCTAAGCCTAGGCCTTCTACATCATTGAAGGTGTTCAAGGGTGTATTGTATTTGTTGAAATTACCCGAGCTAATAGACTTCGTGTTTTCAAAGTGATAGAGTGTTCCGGAGCTCTTTAGTATGAAAATGCTGGTATCAACTAAAGACAGGTCTTCATAGTCTCCAGCTTTGTGAAAGGTATCTTCTTGAATGATTTGACCGGTGGCAGGATTTAAGGAATAAAGTATACCTAATTCATCTGTTATACCTTTTATAGATTCAGATAATGGATCAAAGGCTATTCCAGAGATTTCATTGAGTTTTTCTTCTAATCGTAGTGTTTGGTTAGGTTTGGACAGGTCATAGGAAATGGGGTAATCAAAAGGAATCTGACTATTACATGCTTGGGTGAGTAAGACCCAAAAGAAAATCAATGGGATTTGTTTAATCATATTTAAGAGATTGCTTTAGTTTTCAAGGAGTCGATCCGTATTTTGATGCTGTAATCTGGTGTAGCTTTATAGAGTGTGTTTAAAATGGTTAAAGCTTCTGCTCTTAATTCATCCGCACCAGTTAGCTGGTATTTAACGCAGAGCACTAAACCTTTACTTTCGGCCGTTAGCTCTTCTTCTTCTAGTTGTTCAATAACTTGTTTGGCATCTTCTAATTCCTCAATGGCAATTAGGTAATCCGCTTTTGCGATGCTCAACTGGAAGAGTAGGTGTTTGTTACCCAATTTATAGGCTATTGAAGTGGCTTCCTCCAGAACAGGCATGATTTCATCGTATTTTTCTAATGCGATGAGTACCAGCGACTTTTCATGCAGGCTTTGACCAAGTACTAATTGGTTTTGGGTTATTCGGGTAAGTTCTATGGCTTGATTATAGTACTTTAGAGATTGTTTGTAATCTTTGAGGAAGAAATAAACATCTCCCAAGGTGTTCACAGCCTTGGCTTTTCCTTTTTTATAGTCCAATTTATCAGAAAGTTGGATAGCTTGCTCAAGGGTTTCAATAGCTTCGTCAAATTCACCCATTTTACTTTGTAGGTCTCCGATAAGATTGAGCGCTATGGATATACCTTGTTTATCCCCTAGCTCTTTCGTTAACTGAAGGTCTTTTTGGTAAAAGTCCATAGCCATTCGGTAATATCCTTTTTGCTCATGCAGGCTTCCCAGACTTCCTGTTGCAATAGCCGTAAGCCTTTTATTATCTAGTTCTTCAGCTAGTTTGATGCCCTTTTCTAAAGACTCTTGTGCACGCTCATTTTCGCCTTTTTCGGTAAGTAAAATACCCTTATTGATAGATAGATTGGCTATACCGGTCTTATCTCCTGCAGCAGTACACTCAACAATTTCTTCATCTAGATATTTTATGCCTCTATCATAGTCTCCTAGATTCATGTAGGTAAGGGCAAGATTCGCTACAATTTGGGCATTTTTGTCTCTATAGCCGACTTCTTTACTTCGTTCCAAACTATTGATAAAGTGTATTTCGGCCTCTTTGTATTCAGCTTTTCGGAAGTAGAGCAGCCCTAGGTTGCCAGAGACTTTCGAAGCTCCAACTTTATCATTAATAACGCTGAATAATTCAATAGCCTTATCAAAGTAATGCCCTGCTTCTTTATAATTGCCTAATAATAGGTGTAGATAACCTATAGCATTGTTAGCTCTACCCATCAATGTTTTGGAATTCAATTTGTTGGATAGGTAGAGTGCTTCCGAATAGGTATCATTTGCTTCTTCCCATTTGCCGGTTACTTGCAGAATGTCTCCAATCCTTATTAGGACTTTAAAGTGAACAGCAAAATCCTCCGTGTTTTTAACTAGTGTTAATAACTTTTGGTAGTAAATATCTGCTTGATCATTCTGGAAGTTGTCTTTAAAATAATCTCCAGCTTTTAACAAATACTCTTTTGTTTTAGGGGTATTTGCAGCTTTTTCATAGTGGAAAACTAAGTCTACGAAGCGTTGCCTTAAGTTGGTGGAAAATATATTTTCTATAGCATCAGCAGCGGCTTGATGTAAGGTTTTTAAACGAGTATGCAACTGCATATCATAGATCACCTCATGTTGCATGGAGTGCTTGAAGCCATACCTTCCTTTTGATAGCGTTCTTAGTATATTATTGTTTTCTGCTTCTTTCAAAGATGCTTTACGCTGATCATAAGCTTCTTGTTGTTCAAAAATGGACTTTTGCTTAAGAATGTCTTCGAGTACAGAAACTTCAAATTCTCTTCCAATAACAGCGGCAACTTTGAGTAATTCTCTGGCTGGACTACTTAAGTTATCCACTTTGGCTACTAGCAGGGCATGGATATTATTATTCAGCTTTATATCTGCATCTTGAATGGTCCAAACATTGTCTTGGAAACTAAGTAATTGATTCGATTTGAAATAATCAATTAATTGTTCGATGTAGAAGGGGTTTCCATTTGAAGTGTGTTGAAGATTTTGAAGTGATTCTTCTGAAAGTTCAGCTCCTAATAATGCCTTACAGAAAGCCTTTACGCCTGAGTTATTTAGTGGTTCTAAGGGTACATGCAGCACAGAAACAGGTCGAGGAATTTGATCTAGATTTAAAAATTCTTTGGGTTTGCTGATTCCATCGGCTCTAAGGGCGAAAATAACGATCAAAGATCTACTGTGGAAACTCTTTAAGAGATCAGCAATGAATTCTTTAGACCGCTGATCTAACCAATGGGCATCATCAACTAGTATTACTGTTGGCTTGATTCTGGCTTGAATTTGAAAAAACACGCTTATAGCTCGAATGGTAGCCGTGTATTTTTCTTTAGCATCTAATCTTTTATAAATGGAATTAGCATCCACTTTTAAGTTCAAAATGGCTTTGTACGTGGAATAAAGCCGCTTGACTTCTTGTTCTGTTTCTGGCCAGTAGGTTCGCGTTTGTTCTAAGAGTTTTTCAAAATTAGATTCAAACTTAGCTAAGGTTTTTTCCTCCGACTGGTTTGCCCGTGCTTGGAAGAATTTTCTCAGATATTTTACAAAAGGATTTAGTGGATTTTGTAGGATCTGATCTGCTTCAGTATGGATCCAATGGAGATTATTATCCAGCGTTTTTTGTAATTCATAGGCTAATCGGGACTTCCCAATACCAGCTTCACCGGTAAGGAAGCAGATTCCAGATCGTTGGGCAAGTTGATGTTTTCTTACGAAAGCAATCAAATTGATTAGTTCTTTTTCTCTACCGATTAGTTTACCAGAGAAGAAAATATTATCGGATTTTTCGGACCTAGCTTTTAACTCATAGGTTTTAATCAGGCCTTCGATACCTTTATAGCGGATTTGACCTTTATTTTTAAATTGGAATCCTGCGTGTTGGGCGATTTCTTCATCTACATATATTTCATTCCAATTGGCGTAGGTCATAAGTCTTGCGGCAAGATTCACTCGATTACCCACTGCGGCAAATTGACTCATGTGCTTACCACCAACCATTCCGGTAAAAGCCTGACCTGAAGTAATACCCATTCTATACTTGAGATCATCGAATGTTGCCAATAACGATTTTAATGTATCGGCAAATTCTAATG
>CAXQNQ010000188.1:0-15118 GCA_964225135.1 Mesoflavibacter profundi | reverse complement strand
TTTCTAATCAATTGAATAAACAAAGTAGTATTACCTTTCTTGATCGAAAAATAAAGAAGGGGGAGGTATTTATCCAGTTCTTGCCGTTTATGGATATGGATAATCAGGTGAATTTTGGCGCATTAGTATATAGGAAAAACAAGGCTATTGAATGGATTCCACTATGTTCAAAAGAGGCCTTTTTATCTCATATTGAGATACACGAAGAGGAGGTTGATGCCGCGGTTAGTAGAGGGATCCGGGTAACTAAGACTATCCACTCCAAGGATCTATTTAGAATGATCTGGACGCCCCTTTTTCCATATTTAAACAAAGGAGATAAGATATATTATTCCCCAACTGGAGCATTGAATTTGATCAATTTAGCTACGCTGCAGAACCTTAGGGAAGTTCCTATGTTGGCTCAATTCGATCTTCAAATGGTTTCAAGTGTTCAACAGATTAAAAAGGATAAAAGCTTTAAAATCAATACCTCTGATCACATTCTTTTAGTTGGGGGATTGAATTATAATCCACCGATACATTCGAGACAAATAAATTCCTCATTTACTTGGCCTAAATTGGCTGGGTCCCTTCAAGAAGTGGAGACCATATCACAATTATTCCATGGTGAGTCACATATTGATTTACTAATGGGAGATGAGGGGACAAAGGATAAATTAAGTACACTATTGTCCAAGAGTCAATCACCAAGGTTTATTCATTTTGCGACGCATGGTCATTTTGAAATGGAGGAATTAGGAACAGCTTTAAATGAAACAGAGCGGTCTTCTATGGAACGATCGTACATGGTATTATCTGGAGCTAATATTAATGTTACGGATGCTTCTAGTTTATCTTCAAATCAGCATGGTATTTTAAGTGCAAAGGAAATTGCAGCATTGAATTTGAAGGGTACAGAATTAGTAGTTTTATCAGCTTGTAATTCAGGTTTAGGGACCTTGTCCGATTATGAAGGGGTTTTGGGATTAGCGAGAGCCTTTAAGTTGGCAGGTGTACAATATGTTTTAATAGCTTTATCACCAATCGATGATGAGGGTATTACCATAGACTTTATGCAACAGTTTTATACTCATTTGGCAAGAAATAAGCATAGTATCCCAAGCGTATTTAGAACAGTTCAATTAGAAATGTTGGATAAGTACAAGCTTAATGCAGGTTGGACAGAATTTGCGCTCTACAAATAAAAAAACCGAAGCGAAAGGCTTCGGTTGTTAAAAATAAAAGTTTCTAGTACTACGCTAGTACTAGAAATTTGATTTTTTAAGGGGATTTTAACTCTTATGGGGTTAGTTAAAAGTGCCATCCAAATTTGCTTACACACCTATAAGTAACCTGAGATTTAAAAAGGTAACCACCTGATGAAAAAAAATAAAAAAAGCCCCGAAATACTTCGGGGCTTTTTTTATTTAATCACCTTGGTTGTTATGTTGATTTCATTGTTGTAAAGTCTTAACAAATAAGATCCTGCTTTGAGATTTGTTGGTGGAATAATATCAAAAGACCCTGTTGATTGAATCTCTCGATGTAATAATTTCCCAGTCAAATCATACAACTCACATTGAATGTCATTATTAATTGCTTGATCTAGTCTTACATGGAAAGTAGATTTAAAAGGAATAGGATATACTTTTGCTTGAATATCCTGAGATAAGTCTGTTGTAGAAGTAGATGGCTCATAAGGATCAAAAACAAATAGTCCATTTCTCATGTCAGATGCAATGATTCTTTTTGAGCCAGGGAAAGGATATACACCCCAATTTCCATTATAGTCATCGGTGAAATCTACGATAGGATACGTATCATATTCTGCTACTCGTACTGGATTATAGGCATCGGAAATATCATATACCTGAACACCTTCAAAGTAATAGGATACGTATAAATAGTCATCTAAAACAATCATATTATGAGGGATTGATTCTTCCGGATAATCTGTTTCTGCGTCAAAATAATTGACTACGTCCATATCGGTATAATCCGAAACATCAACCACTTTGATTCTTAAGCCATGATTTTCATCAGCTAAATAATAGACTGGTTCAGAGCCATGTACCCAACCACTATGATTATATCCTTGATCTTGATAACTCGTTAATGTACCTAGTAAAACTGGGTTTTCTGGTTCAGTAAAATCTACCACATATAGTCCCGAGCCGCCACAATTGAAATATCCAATACCATTCTCTATGTATCCATCGTGTACATAAGGTAAGTTTAGATTAGCATTCGGAAGTGAAGTGAGTAATGTTGGCTGCTCCGGATTAGCCAATGAAAAAATTCTTAAGCTATAAAATGTTGAATTAGCTCTTACACCCATGGCATATAGCGTACCAGAAAGGGTATCTATAAAGATATTATGTGCTCGTTCAACTAGGTCACTAGATTGATAAACGATCTGGGTAGACTGAGGAAGTCCACTGAGATCAATAATCTGTAACGTTGAAACATTGGATGCATTTTGGTTTTCATCCGCTACGGTGTATAGGTACCCTTGGTAGTCGTGATAATCTCTATGAATAAGATTGCCTCCAACGGCTGTTCCTTGTACAAAGGCAGCTTCAATTTCTCCGCTTTCTAGATCATCCATATTGAAAAAATGAACGCCTTCTGTAGATCCAATGACTGCATATTCTTGTCCTCCTTGTACAAAGCCCCAAACTTCATTGTATTTGTTATCGTAAAAGCTGGTTCCAATGATATTAGGATCGTCCCAGTTGTAAATCAAGCTTAATTGATCTATCTGAGCATTGGCAGCTAGGCTGAATAGTCCGAAGCCTAGGCAAAGCAAATAATGGTAATTGTTTTTCATGTACAAGAGATTAAAAGAATAAAAAGCTGATTGAGGCAAGTATGATAATCGAAATGGCTGCCAAAATCACATAAGAGATATTAATGATAATGAATTTTAGAGTGGTTTTGAAGAAGTTCTGTTTATAAACTAGCAATAAGGATAAAAATAGGTAAATAGGAAATACAAGTAATAACTTTTCAAAGTGCGCTGCTTGTTTACCTAGACTAGCAATAAGAATATAAACGAATGTAACCAATAGGAATAAAAAGCTATGCGTATTTAAGGCAAAGGCTAAATGCTCAGCATAATAAAAAGGATTCCTGACGTAGACTAACTTTAAGACTAATGCTAAGAAAGGAATCATGAATAAAATACAGATGCCTGTTTTTTGCATGATGAAAATCAAAAAATTGGATCCTTGTTCATAAAATCTCAAGTTTTGATTCAATAGCTTTTTATTGACCCAGCCAGGGATATTGTATAATTCAAATAAGGCATCCCTGTCTAAATTAAATAAGTCTTGAAGTGCGATTTGTTGTTTTGTTAGCGTACCAGCTTTAAAATCATATTGAAGGACATCTACGCTATCTTTTTGCTCAATATTGGATTCGGCCAAAGTCAGTTTAGTGATAGTGTCCAAATCTTCTAAGGGTAAATTTGGCTGAATTTCCAAAAGATTGGAATTATGTCGTTTTAGTACATCTAGGGTGAATTGATTCCTTTTTAAGTAATCTAGGGATTCACTTTCCAATTTTAATTCATCATCAAGGGCTAAGGTATAGGATTCAAATTCTGTATGGCCATACTGAAAAGGATTGTTTAGATAAATATTTAGTGTAGCTATCATTAGTATAGATAGACCAATGTAGAGTCGAATGGCCTTGATATATTTTATTCCCTTTCCTTCAATGAATTCATTGGTTAATTTACCAGGGATAAAGAGTGCAACTAATGTTCTAAAAAATCTTCTGTCGAATCGAAGAAATTCATTCCAACTTTCAAGAAGAAAGGCCTTGGTTGTCAATCTACCAAGTATGTTTTTTTGTCCACACTTCGGACAATAGTTGTTAGATTCTAGTAAAGGGGATTTACAGTTCTTACAATTCATGGGGAAAAATTTGCACTAAGTATTCATACAAAGGTATTGGAATAATCAGAACTTAAGTATATCGTTGGTCAAACAAAAAAGCCTGTTCGTCTAGAACAGGCTTTTTTGTGCTTAATCGAAAGATTGATTGGCTGTTTGAGCCAGCTTGGTTAGCTCCTCGTATTCTTCCGGACTTAAGCCATCCATGCAATAATTGATTGGATTCACTTTCTTGTTATTATGGATCACTTCATAATGTAAGTGTGGTGCAGTGGAAGTACCCGTACTTCCCACTAATCCGATAGATTGACCCTTAGTTACTGTTTGTCCAACACGTACATCAATTCTACTCATGTGCGCATATAAGGTTTTATATCCGAAGCCATGATCAATAATTATGTGGTGTCCATATCCAGTTGATTTCTTTTTCACCTTTATTACTTTTCCAGCACCTGTTGCTACTATTTCTGTACCTCGTGGAGCTGTAAAGTCTATACCAGCATGCATTTTACGAACTTTATGCACTGGGTGTAAACGCATACCAAATCCAGAAAGCAAAGTAATTCTTTTTTTGAGTTTATCTTCCCTTACTGGCTTGATGGAAGGAATAGAGGCTAGCATTTCCTCTTTTTCCATCGCTAAGTTGGTAATAGTGTCTAGTGATTGTGATTGGAGGGATATTTGACGCTTGAGCTTTGAAACTCTCTTTTTAAGTTCTTGAAGTCTATCTCCTGTATCATCTGTTGCAATGAAATTCTTGAATGGATCGTGTCCTCCGATACCCCCATTCCAAATGTTTTCATCTATAGGATCCATGCCGAACATTATTCTATGCACAGCAGCATCTCTTTCTTGCAGGTTCCCAATAACAGCATTCATATTATTGAGGTCACTCTCTAGTTTGATGAGTTCCTCTGCAATCTTTTGATTATATCTTTTTTCCTTAGTTAATTCTGGTGAAGGGAAGAAATTCCAAACCACAACTGTAAACACAGCTCCTCCCACAATCACAGCACACAGAAATGCTATGGACTTGATTATTCGTTCTCTTGTTGAAGTTTCCACTTTCTCATACCTTAAGGTCTGAGTATTGTAGATGAATTTTTCTTTAGCCATTTTTTTTAAGCTTGTGAGAAAATAGTCTAGGGCTTAAGGTACTTATTGTATCCTAATAGTTTTTCTCAAAAAAATCTCACCAAATTTAATGTCTGAATCTCATTATCCAAAAGAAAAATGATAAAATAAAATTTGGTGCTAGTTAATTAATTAAAAATCAACATATTAAGTGTTTGCAAAAATAAACTTTAACATTTGAAGTGCTTGTATAGCAACGTTTTTGAAGGATAATAAGTTCTATTCAATTTAAGTGTTGATATGGAATTTAATTTACAAAAAAATACAATTATTAGTTGAAGATTAGGGGTTTATTCGATTTTTGGATGCTTTATGGACAAATTCGACCTGAGGATTGTTTAGGAGGTAGGATTTTTTCACTAAAAATATCTTTAAATCAAACTATTTAAGATATTTGCGGCAACACTTATCGTTAATTTAAAAGTAGTCCACAAAAGATGACTTCTACAGAGATTCGTAAACAGTTTTTAGATTTCTTTGCTGAAAAAGGGCATAAGATCGTTCCATCTGCACCTATTGTAAATAAAGACGATCCTACTTTGATGTTTACCAATGCGGGAATGAATCAATTCAAAGATTTTTTCTTAGGTAATCAAACGCCGGATAATAGAAGGATTGCAGATACTCAAAAATGTTTGAGGGTGTCGGGTAAGCATAATGACTTGGATGAGGTAGGTCGTGATTCTTATCACCATACCATGTTCGAGATGCTTGGTAATTGGTCTGTTGGGGATTATTTCAAAAAAGACGCTATTGATTGGGCGTGGGAATTGTTGACAGAAGTGTATGGGCTCGAGAAAGATAGATTGTATGTGTCCATATTTGCAGGTGACCAGGCTGATAATCTTCCAGTGGATGATGAAGCTAGGCAATTCTGGTCAAAGCATGTGCCAGCAGAGCGCATTCTAGAGTTTGACCGAAAAGATAATTTCTGGGAAATGGGTGAAACAGGACCTTGTGGTCCATGTTCTGAAATTCATATTGACCTTCGTTCGGATGAGGCAAGAGCAGCAGTTGATGGAGCGACATTAGTCAATATGGATGATCCATTAGTTGTGGAAATATGGACTCTAGTATTTATTCAATTCAATCGTAAGGCGGATGGTAGTTTGGAACAACTACCTGAAAAGCATATAGATACTGGTATGGGTTTTGAGCGACTATGTATGGCTCTTCAAAACAAACAATCCAATTACGACACTGATGTTTTCACCCCTTTTATAGCTTTCATTGAACAAGAATCGGGTGTAAAATATGGATTTAGCTATGCTCCAGATGCTATGTCAGATATAGCTATGCGTGTAGTGGTTGATCACATTAGAGCGGTATGTTTTACTGTAGCTGATGGGCAATTACCTTCATCTAATGGTGCTGGATATGTGGTCCGTAGGATTCTAAGGAGAGCAGTTCGTTATTACTATTCCTTCTTGGGTATGAAAGAACCTTTCATGTACAAGTTAGTCGATTTGTTAGCGAACTATTTCAAAGGTACTTTCCCTGAGTTAGATGCTCAAAAGGAGCAGGTAGCTAAAATAGTTTTGGCGGAGGAGAAAGCCTTTTTAACTGCTCTTGAAAATGGTTTGAAGCGTTTCGAGCATTTGAGTATCAGTAATAATACCGTATCAGGAGAAGACGCTTTTGAATTATATGACACTTATGGTTTTCCTATTGATTTAACAGAAATGATTGCCTTGGAAAAAGGATATACCGTTGATCAAGTAGGTTTTGAAGCAGCGTTGAAGGAACAAAAAGAACGCTCTAGAGCAGATGCTAAGCGCGAAGTAGGCGATTGGACTACATTGAGTAATTCAGGTGTGACCTTTATAGGATATGATAGTACTAGCGTAGAAGGGGCTCAAGTAGTCAAGTACAGAACGGTAAAAGTAAAAGATAAAGAACAGTATCAGATTGTATTGGATAAAACGCCTTTTTATGCAGAAGGTGGTGGTCAAGTTGGCGATACCGGCTTGTTGTACTTCGGTGAGGAGCGGATTGCTGTATTAGACACCAAGAAAGAGAATGATCTGATTATTCATTTTGTTAAGAACCTTCCAGCTCAAATAGATGCACCAGTTCGAGGTGAAATCAATGTATCTAAAAGACGATTGACGGAAAATAATCACTCTGCAACACACTTGATGCATGCTGCATTACGTGAAGTATTAGGTGATCATGTCCAACAAAAAGGATCTCTTGTCAATGATAAATATCTAAGATTTGACTTTTCTCATTTTCAGAAGGTAAGTACAGATGAATTAAGAGCTGTAGAAGCTTTAGTTAATCGTAAGATTAGAGAGAATATTGCATTAGAGGAAGCACGGTCAATAGGCATTGAAGAAGCTAAAGCGGCAGGAGCGATGATGCTTTTCGGTGAAAAGTATGGCGATGTAGTACGTATGATAACGTTCGATTCGGACTATTCTGCTGAATTATGTGGTGGATGTCATGTGCCAGCTACGGGCCAAATAGGTTTGTTCAAGTTCACAAATGAGACCGCTGTAGCTGCTGGTGTAAGAAGGGTAGAGGCTGTTACTGCTGAAGCAGCTGAAGCGTATGTGAATGAAGAGATAGATACCTTGAACGATGTTCGTTCTAATTTCAAGCAAGCCAAAGATACCCCTAAGCAGGTTGCTGCTTTGGTGGAAGAAAATAAGCTCTTGAAAAAAGAAATCGAGCAACTGATGTTGGCTCAGGCAAATGCCTTGAAATCGGAGTTGATGGCAGCTGTTGAAGATAAAGGAGGCATTAATTTCTTAGCTAAAGTATTGCCTTTAGGAGATGCAAACGCCATTAAAAACCTTCAATTTCAAATAGAAAAAGAACTGGGTAATGCTGTTATTGTATTTGGAGCTGTTGTGAAGGACAAGCCTCTGCTTTCCATAATGATATCTAAACCATTGACAGATGAAAAAGGCTTAAATGCTGGAGCTATGATTCGAGAAATAGCCAAATCCATTAAAGGTGGTGGAGGTGGACAAGCCTTTTATGCTACTGCTGGTGGGAAGGATGTTTCTGGATTACAGACAGCCATTGACCAAGCGTCAAGTTTGATTTAGCATTTTAGACCAACAGATAAACTATAAAGTCCAACTCTTCATTGAGTTGGACTTTTTAATATTCAGCTTGGTCGATTAGATAGACACTATAAAGAAGGATTTTGTATTTTGTAAAAGACTTAATTGTGGAATAATGACTAATGAAAACAATTCCAATAATGAAAAAAGAGAAGGAATTTCCTTTTTCTTTTTCTCTTTAGTCCAAGAGATTTGGCAACTCTTTCGTGGCATATTCGATCTGAATCAAGGGATGGATCGGGAAGGGGCTATTTTAGAGATTCGGAACAATAAAAAAATGGAAGGCGCCAATGCTTGGCTATTGATGTGTTCTATTATGGTTGCTTCCTTGGGATTGGATTTAAATTCTCCAGCTGTCATAATTGGTGCGATGTTGATTTCTCCGTTGATGTCGCCTATACTCGGAGTTGGCTTATCTATTGGGATTAATGATCGAGGGATGTTGTTCATCTCCCTTAGACATTTTGCTATTTCTATAGCCATTTCTTTAGCTACTTCTTTCATTTATTTCAAGTTGACGCCAATTGGTCAGTTGACCCCTGAAATTTTAAGTCGAACTGCACCTACTTTTCTTGATGCTTTGGTCGCTTTTTTTGGAGGTCTAGCGGGTATTATTTCTAATACCAGGAAAGACAAGAGTAATGCTATACCGGGTGTCGCTATTGCTACGGCATTGATGCCTCCTTTATGTGTAACGGGTTATGGTTTGGCCATGGGTGATTGGATGGTCATGATCAACTCTTTTTACCTATTCTTTTTAAATGCTGTTATTGTAGCTTTTGCAACCTATTTGATTGTACGGATTCTAAATTTTCCAGCGATGCAGCATGCCAGTGAGCAGGAAAAACGAAAGGCAAAATGGGTAGGCATTGTTTTAGGATTGGTACTTTTGGTTCCTAGTTTTATTATTCTTTCCAATATTCTAGGCAAGTTGAACGATCGTTCAAATATAGAAAACTTCATGAATACCTACTTCGCTAACGATGTATGGGAGATTGAGGAAAAGCCAAGGCAAGACACCTTAGATGCACAGGTTATAGTCTTTAGAGAATTGAGTGAGGATTCTGTAGCAAGTTATGAGTTGCTATTTGAGCAATTAGATGTTGCTAGTCGTTTTCACATTATCCAATCCAATGTCCCAATGGACGATTCAGAGATTGAAGAAATGAAAGTCAATATGCGCTCCGAGTTATTGGAGCTTTTACAGGCCGACAAGAAGATTGCTGACGAAAAGACCCGTCAAATCAATAAGTTGCAGGCTCAAATTGATAGTATGATTCTGCCTCAAAACCAGTTTTTGGTTGTATCAAAAGAGATTCAAACGCTATTTCCTAAAGTGGAAGAATGTGCCTATGCAGATATGCAATATGCTGTAGGGGATAGTACAGTGATTTTACCTACTTTACAAGTTAAGTGGCGTCAAACGAATCGCTATCAACGGTTAGAATATGAAGAACAGTTGCAATCATTTTTGCAAATTAGGCTTAAGCAAGACACCATAGTGATTAAAAGTATGCTATAGTTAAAAGCTGATTTTCTCTTGGAATAGATTGAAATAATCACCCATATTTTTTCCATCAATTAAGGCATGGTGCCCTGTAAGGGATAGAGGCATAAGTATTTTGTCACCATCCTGGAAGGTTTTGCCCCAGCTAATCCTTGGTATACAATCATGTGGATGATAATGCATGGCATGTGTAATAGAGGTAAATGAAATCCATGGTAAAGCGGATAAGAACAGGTAATCGTCTCTTTCTCCTTCATCTTCGAATACTGGGTCTTCTTGCATGATTTTGATTCGATCAATAGCTCTATCGTAAAAGTCTTTGAATTCCCCATTGTATTTAACTTCGCAAAAGCTAAATACGTCACTTACTTTTGTAGATACAGAGAAAGAAGGATGAACGTAATCGTGTTCAACTACTTCTGTACCTCGTATTCTTTGTAAAAAGGGTTTGATTTGGTGCGCTATATGGGTGATTTGGTAAACCATTACGGGGGTGAACTTGAGCGATTCGTCTTTTATTTTTTCCAATAAACGGGTAATGTCCACATTAGCAGTAATACTGTAGTGTGGATGATTCATAGTTCTGAAATACTCAAAATGCTTCCTTCTATGTGGGTTTGTGAATTCAATCTTGCGCATATAGTTTTGAATTTTAGCCCTTGAATTTAAGTTTTCCTTAAACAATAAAAAAGATAGTTTTACATTTAGAATTCAGAAATGTGATTATTTTTAATGTGTTTTTCTTAATTAAATAAAGAACATGTACTCCAATAAATCTTGTCCCCCGCTACTAATTGCTTGTCTATTTTTCATTGGTTTAGGTATGTCTTATGGACAGTCACCTCTGACTAATGAGTATTGTAACCAGCGTTTTGATTTTTGTTTAAAGTATCCTTCCATCTTCTCACAAAAGGATATCAGTTCAAATGAAGATGGTATTGTACTCCGCTCCGATAATCAAGATATCCGCCTTCGGGTTTTTGGATATCACAATGTATTAGATAATAATGCTGCTGAGGAGCTAGATAATTATTTTGATATGGCGAATATGGAGCATCCTAAACTGGAAGCAGAGTGGATTAGTGTTACCAAGAATGACTTAGATTCAGATGCTTGGATTAGAGTGGGTAGGATAGTTTACTTTGTCCGAACCATTGTTATTGGAGAGGATATTATTGGCTTAACTTTTGAGGTTAATCGGACCAAACGTTTGAGCTTTGAGGAAGCAGAACAAATAGCCAAACGACTTCAAAAAGAAATCATATTATTATTAAAGGAGGTAGATAGCTCCTTTTAGTATTTGAGGTATTTTTTGTTTACAAAAGCATGGATACCTTCTTTTCCCATTTCTCGACCATAACCGCTTTGTTTGATACCCCCAAAAGCAATTCTGGGGTCAGACTTCACAAATTCATTCAAAAAGACAGCTCCAGCTTCTAGTTCTTCTCGAATGATTTGATGTCCTAGCTCTAAGTTTTCTGTAAATAAAGCAGCACCTAATCCAAAGTTGCTATCATTGGCCATATCAATAGCTTCTGTTTTATTTTCTGCTTTTATAACCGTACAAACTGGTCCAAATAATTCTTCTGTAAATGCTATGTTATCTCTATCTTCAATAGTCAGTAGGGTGGGCGGATAAAACGCTCCTATGGCAGCTGGAATCTGCCCTCCATACACCAGTGTTGCACCTTGTTCGATAGCTTGACAAACAGATTGATGTATACGGTCCCGTTCCTTTATAGAGACTAAAGGCCCTATTTCAGTATTAGGATCAAGCGGATCTCCAAAATGAAGCAAGCTCATTTGATTTTTTAACAAGTCAACAAAAGCATCATAAACAGGAGATTCAACTATAAATCGTTTAGCTCCGATGCAACTTTGCCCTGCATTTTTCATTCTTGAATCTAAGCCCTCTGTAACGGCCAATTCTAGATTGGCATCTTTTAGTATTACATAGGCATCATTTCCACCTAGTTCAAGTAAGGAAGGCTTTATGGCTGCTCCTGCTATACTTGCCACTGTTGCACCTGCTTGAGTCGATCCTGTAAGACTGACTCCTTGTATATATGGATGCTCAATAACATTTGGCATTTGCTCAGACTTTGCTAAAATGGCTTGATAAACTCCTTTTGGTAGCCCAGCCTGTAGCATTAATTTTTCTAATAATAAGGCAGATCCGGTTACATTGGAAGCGTGCTTAAGTAATACAGTATTTCCTGCTGCGATAGCGGGAACAGCAAAGCGAATCACTTGCCAAAAGGGGAAATTCCACGGCATAATACCTAATAAAGGTCCTAAGGGTTGGTAGCTAAGCGTAATTTTTTTACCATTTTCCTCCGTAATAACTTCATCAGATAAAAAAGCTTTAAGATTTTTAGAGTAGTATGTGCAAAGCGTAGCACATTTAGACCATTCTGCTTGAGCGCTAGTAATGGGTTTTCCCATTTCAAGGGTCATAATTGTAGCCTGCTCTTGTTCCGATTGCAAGAGATTCGCTAGCTGATCTAGAAATTGTATTCTCGTTTCTATACTCGTTTTTCTCCAAGTCTGAAAGGCGGATTGAGCTTGATCAATTAATAGGGAAATTTCCTCGTCGGTATGTGTAGGATACCGCTTAATTTCTTGACATGATGCAGGATTTATGGAGACTAATTCCGCTTTCATAAAGCAGTTATTTTTTATTGTTTTAGACTGAAATCAATTAAATTCAAGCCTATTAATCATTACTCAAAAAGCAATTCATGAGATTACTCTTTTTATTTTGCTGTATGGTTATCTGCGGATTCATTAGTACAATAGCGGCGCAAGATAATCATCCTAATTTGGATTACTTCAATAAGAATGTAGAAAAAAATATCGATTCCCGCAGATTTGGGTATGAGGCTATTGAGCCAAGTATAGAAAAACTAAAGCATCATAGTGATTTCAAAGTTGAATTGCTTGGGCAATCTGTCGAGGGAAGACCTATTCAGTTAGTTTCATGGGGAACTGGAGAAGAGTCTATTTTAATGTGGTCACAAATGCACGGGGATGAACCTACTGCTACGATGGCTATGATGGACTTGTTTAATTTTTTGATGGAAGAGCAAGATGAAAGGGGAGAGGCACTTAAAGCGAAATGGCAAGAATCCCTAAGTTTATATTTTATTCCAATGCTAAATCCTGATGGTGCGGATCAATTTAGAAGGCATAATGCCATGGGTATAGATATCAATCGTGATGCATTGAAATTGAATACACCTGAGGGAAGAGCATTAAAAGCTGCCAAGGATAGAATCCAGCCTGATTGGGGATTTAATTTGCATGATCAAAGTAGATATTATCAAGCTGGACATCAGCCTCATCCAGCCACCTTTTCTTTTTTAGCACCTGCATATAATGAAGCCAAAGACATTAACGGAAATCGAATGGCTGCTATGCAGTTGATTGTTGCATTAAATGAATTGGCACAAAGTCAATTACCTGGACAGGTAGGACGTTACGACGATACATTTGAACCTAGAGCATTTGGAGATAATATGCAAAAATGGGGGGTAAGAACTATTCTTATCGAATGTGGTGGTAATCCTGCAGATTTTGAAAAGCAGGACATTCGAAAAAATCATTTTCTATTTTACCTACATGTTTTTGATCAGATTATCAATCAATCGTATCAACAATACGCCCTTTCTGATTATGAAGCTATTCCATTCAACAGAAGACGGATGATGGAATTAGTTGTCAGGAATGCTGACTATACCTACTTGGGGCAACAAACTAATCTAGATTTTGGGTATCAGTTTGTAGAATATGATAACAAGGACCATAGATCTGGTTATGTACGTGGATCAATTAGTGAGATTGGTGATCTAACGGGATACCAAGGTTATCAAGAATTAGATGCCAGTGATTTAGTTCTAGAAGAAGGGAAACTGTATCCAAATACATTTAAACAATTAACGGATTTGACTCCTAACAGGATCAAACAATTGCATCAAGAAGGCTACACAGCTGTAAAACTCAAAAATCTTCCCCCTAAAGCGGAAAGATATAATTTACCTATCCAGCTACGTAATGCTAAAACAAAGGAAGTCGACAATGAGATTAAGCTTTATGGAAATCCTGCCTTTGTTTTGAAGGATCAAATAGGTCGAGTAGTGGGTGTAATTGTTAATGGGGTTTACTATCCAACTAAATAAAATACTTTGGTATAAAAAAGACCTGAGCATTTGCTCAGGTCTTTTTTAATTATTGTCCTTTAAATCGATCTAGGAATCCCTCCATTTCTTTTACAATTTTTGGAGAGCCTATTGCAATACTTGTTTTTTGATGAAGTTTAGTTATTGCTTGATCCATGATTCGATTCCCATGGCAATCAATGGCAACACCACCTGCTTGTTCAACAATAAATGCCATTGGATTACACTCATACAATAGTCTTAGTTTGCCACCGGGCTTATCCGTGGTGTAGGGATAGGTAAAGATACCTCCCTTGAATAGGGTTCGGTGTACATCTGCAACCATTGATCCGATATATCTTAGTGTTCTTTTCTGCTCAAAGCAATGTGACAAAAAACGTCTTACACCAGTTGGGAATGCGAGATAATACCCTTGATTTACGGAATAAAAATTACCTGTATTCGGGATTTTAATGTTCGGATGGGATAGACAGAATTCACCTATTGCTGGGTCAAGTGTAAATCCATTAACCCCATTCCCAGTCGTGAAAACGAGCATAGTAGAAGTCCCGTAAAGTACATATCCCGCTGCTACTTGTTCTGTTCCTTTTTGAAGGAAGTCATTGACATCACAGGGGCTATCCACCTCGGAAAGTCGTCTATATATTCCAAATATAGTCCCTACGGATACATTGACGTCAATATTTGAGGAGCCATCTAATGGATCTGTAACCATCACATATTTTGAGGAAACATTGTGGACCCCATCCATTGGTATGATATGTTCATTTTCTTCTGAGGCGATTCCTGCGCACTGGCCACTGCTTTTCATACAGTCTATCAGTAGATCATTGGCATAGATGTCTAATTTTTGGACATCATCTCCTGAGGTGTTTGATTGATCTGCAGCACCTAGAATATTGATTAAACCAGCTTTATTAATAGCGTTATTAATGATTTTGGAAGCTACACCAATATCTCTTAGCAGTGCGGTAAGCTCGCCAGAGGCATGTTTAAAATCCTTTTGTCGTTGGAGGATAAATTCGTCTAGGGTAAGTATTCGCTTCATGAATTGGTTTGGTATTTGGCTAAGAGACTAATTTCTAGGGCAAAGTTAAAATAAATTGCCTAGTAAAGAAAAACTTGTAAGCTTGCGCTAATGTTCTTCTTATGGAAACAGATATATTCCAATGAATAAAAAATATATTCATTAACTTTCTGAAAAAATAAGACCGTGTTCTGCTGAGGGATTATTCCTGGCTACACAGTAAAAGGGAATAGAGTGAAGGAATTAAAATTTTTGAATGCATATTTTCTGAAGTATAAGTGGAAGTTGTTGTTAGGCATCATTTTCGTCTCTCTATC
>CAXQNQ010000187.1:0-3278 GCA_964225135.1 Mesoflavibacter profundi | reverse complement strand
AGATTTATCTTGGTCATAAATATTAATCCCTTCTACTACTAAAACCTTTCTAAAGTCAGGATCACCTACTCTTGTAAATAAAATGGAGTTTTCTTTTGCATTGACTACAGGTAGGATTTCATCTTTATCTTCCGTGTTTATTGGAAAATCTAAACGGCTGAGATCTTGGCTAAGAAGCGGTTTAAAAAAAGAAAAGAATAGCACGGATGTCAGAGCAAAGTACTTATGGATCATTTACAGCTAGTTTCGAGGATGTATTTCAAAAATACAGTAAAAAACAAAAGCCTGCAATGATTTACAGGCTTTTGAAAATAAAAGATTACATCTTAAAGTAACTTTTTCTTTTGTTCATATCGGCTTTGATTGGTATTTGATCCCTTACATCCCAATTCTTGCTCCTTCAATTCAATTTGCTCTACTCTATTCCCCGGATCTGGATGCGTAGATATAAATTCTGGTGGAGTCCCTCCAGCACCTTGAATCTTTTTGAAAAATCCTGCTGCTCCAGCTGCATTATATCCAGAATTACATAAATAATGTACAGAATGCATATCTGCTTCTGTCTCATGGGTTCTTGAAAATTTAAGCGAGGATAAAGCCAAGGCAATTTGTTCCACCATAGTCGGATCTGAATTACCTGAAACCACAGCCATCAGGACTTGCAAGCCCATTACTTTGGTTAATTGCCTTGTAGAGTGTCTCAAATCAGCATGTGCAATCTCATGCCCGAGTACACCTAACAACTCATCTTCACTATCCAAGTATTTAATCAGTCCAGTATAAACATAAATGTATCCTCCAGGTGTACAAAAAGCATTTAAAGTCTCGTCATCTTTAATGATCTTAACCTCCCAGGCAAAATCATTTTTATGCGTTAATTGACCACTATTCAAAATAGAATTGGACAAGCCTCGAATGTAATTATATATTTCTTGATTGCCCTGTTCAGGTAAGATTGGATACTGTTGAGGATTACCCTCTATTTCTGTTTTTACCTGTTGACCTAAAGTCATTTCGTCTTCTAAGGAAAATACATTAAATCCTTGTGCACCTTGAGTGCCGCAAGAATATGAAAATCCTGCCAATAAAAAAGAAATGCCAAGGAGGACATACAAGTTCAATTGCTTTGCAGTAATTGCCTTCATAATTAGTGTTTATGGATCAGAGTTAATTAATGGTTTAATACCTGTGCGCAAATGGCTTTTTCTTGAGAACGAAGAAATACCACTGTTTCGTGCATGTCATGTGTCAAGACTCTATCCTGTTCAATAAATGGAACCACTTTTCGATAAGACTGGATTAAGTCCTCAATGAATGGTGCAGACTGAGCAGGTCTTCTAAACTCGAGTGCTTGTGTAGCTGTCATAAATTCAATGGCTAATAATCGCTCTAGGTTTTTGACAACCTTTGTCAGCTTCGTTCCAGCATTAGCAGCCATACTTACATGGTCTTCTTGGCCATTAGATGAAACTATAGAATCTACACTAGCTGGAGTACAAAGTTGTTTATTTTGACTCACAATAGATGCGGCTGTATACTGTGGAATCATCAAGCCTGAATTCAATCCTGGATTGGCTACTAAAAAGGCAGGTAATCCTCTTAGTCCTGAGATGAGCTGATAAACTCTTCTTTCTGAAATAGAACCAATCTCCGCTACAGCAATTGCTAATAAATCAAGCACAATGGCAAGCGGTTGTGCGTGGAAATTACCCCCTGAAAGGATTTCATCCTCCTCAGCAAAAATATTTGGGTTATCTGTAACTGCATTCAGTTCGGTTTCTAAAACAGAGGATACATATTGTAAGGTATCCCAACTAGCACCATGTACTTGAGGCACACACCGGAATGCGTATGGATCTTGCACCGATGCTTTTGCTAGGTTGTGTGCCGAATGTGAATCTTTCAGTAAGTGTCGAATAATACTCGCAGCCTTGATTTGTCCTTTATGCGGTCTGATCTGATGTAACTTATCATCAAATGGGCTCAATCTACACCCAAAAGCCTCCACAGAAATTGCTGCAGTTAGCATAGACAAACTCCACAAATATTTGAATTGCATAACTGCCCAAAGGCCATGACTCAAGGAAAACTGTGTTCCGTTTAAAAGAGCTAAACCTTCTTTAGATGCTAATGCTAAAGGTGACCAACCTTTTTCCTTCAGAACCTGATCTGCAGGAACAAATTGCCCATCTTGAAGCAACTCGCCTTCACCAATTAATGGTAAACTTAAATGGGCTAAAGGAGCTAAATCACCGGAGGCTCCCAGTGAACCCAACTCATATATTTTAGGCATTAAATTCCCGTTGTACATATCCATCAAGCGTTGCAAAACAACGGGTTGGACAGCGGAATAACCAAAAGACAATGATCTAATCTTAGTCAACAGGATGATACGTACGATCTCTGCAGGTACCAAATCTCCCATACCACAAGCATGTGAAGCAACCAAGTTATGCTGCAATTGGCTGATTTCTTCTTTGGATATAGCAATATCACAAAGTGAACCAAAGCCTGTATTTATGCCATAGAACAGTTGATCACTATCCTTTAGCTTATCATCTAGATAGGTTCTACAGGTTTGCACAGCATCCCAAAGACCGGCACTAATATTAATGGAGCTTCCACTTGCTAAGATATCTTGCAAAGCATCGATAGTCAGCTGCTCCTTGCCTAATATAGTTTCGTTAGCCATAGTCCAATGTTTGTACAAATTTAAAAAAAGATCGCTTCAGGCTATTGTTATTGGTCATGATTTATTCCATAATATCGCTTCAAGTGCATTAAAATATTGTTAATCCCTTGGAAGAATATTAAGATAGTTTTCAAGGAAATCGCCTGTTTTTGCCAAATTTGTTAAATCATTTCCGAATAGGGCAGCTACATTAACGCTTAATTAAATTCTGAAATAGAATATTTGATTAAATTTGGCATTAGATAAATATCCAATAAACACAAACAACTCCTATCATCAATAAATACAAGTATTATGAAAATGAGATCCGTTTTATTTACTGCAATCATTTTGTTCGCAACAAGTGTAGGCTCTACGCTTCAAGCACAACGTATTGCTTACATCGACATGGAAAAAATACTGAATAGTATTACGGAGTATCAACAAGCACAAGAAGAGTTAGACAAAATAGCTGCTCAATGGAGACAAGAGATTGCTTTGGAATACGATAATATTAAAAGTCAGTACAACAGATATCAAGCTGAACAGGTATTATTAAGTGATCAAGAAAGAAAGAAATACGAGGACGACATCATAGCTAAAGAGC
>CAXQNQ010000186.1:0-10153 GCA_964225135.1 Mesoflavibacter profundi | reverse complement strand
CTGTAGAAGATTGGCTAGATGCATATTTATCCTTAAGCGTGATGTCTTGATCTAAATCTAAAACATCACCACCTTTTTCTAAGAAATACTGCATACTTGCAGCAACTTGGAATCCTGTTTTCTTGGTTTCGGCAATGACTAAAGCCTCATTACCTGTAGCCTCTTCTTTTACCGGCAACCAGAATTTTTCCTCGTAATTAGAATCTTCATTTTCAACGTCGAAATCTAGAAAAGCCTCTACCTGTACTTGTATATCAGCATCAAGAGCCTTGACCTTATACTTAAGAACACCTAAGCGTGAATCGGCAATACTACAAAAACGCTCTGCATGCACTTCAATCTTCTTCCCCGAAGCCAAAGCACAAGTAAAGGTTCTATAAAGAATACCCTGCTTCATATCCAGCACGCGCTTAAAATCAATGATTTCTACTTGATTCAAATCTAGCGGTGCTCCATCAATGAGGATATCTAATCCAATCCAATTGACCGCATTCAAAACTTTGGCAAAATACTCTGGATATCCATTTTTCCACCAACCCACTTTGGTCTTATCGGGATAATAAACCCCAGCTACATAAGAACCTTGATGAGTATCGCCTGTATATCGTTCTTCAAAATTTGCTCGTTGACCGAATTGTCCATTGCCTATACTGAAAATACTTTCACTCACTCGATTAAATTCCGGGTGAAATCCATGTTCCTCTATAGTCCAGTCGTTGTGTTTAAGATATTGCTTCATGCCTTAACGCTTATCGATTTTATAAACCCATAATCCAATCCATCAAAACCCTCAATGACTTGATCAGCATGACTGAGTACCTGGGCTTCTCCTACGCCTACAGCATACATTTTGGCTGCTTGAGCAGCTTGCACACCCTTTGGTGCATCTTCAAATACTACACAAAACTCATTAGGAATTTCAACAGCTTTTGCGCCCATTAAAAATACTTGTGGATCCGGTTTAGAACGAGTTGTTTTAGTGCCATCAATAATGGCATCAAATAGTCCAATTAATTTGATCTTCTCTAAAATTTTAACAGCATTTTTACTTGCTGATCCTAGCACTATTTTGATGTGGTTAGCTCTGAGGTCTTGTATGAAGGATTCAACTCCTGGCAGGATTTCCTTTTGATCCATTTGATTGACAAAATGCAAGTAATCTTCATTCTTTTTTTCAGCAAGCTCTAGAATTTCTTGTTCTGTTTTGGAAACTCCTCCGATCTCTAATATCAACCTAAGCGATTCGATTCTGCTTACCCCTTTAAGCATTTCATTTTGTTCTGGAGTAAAATCAAATCCAAGGTCGTTGGCCAATTTACGCCAAGCTTGGAAATGGTACTTTGCAGTATCTACTATTACCCCATCTAAATCGAACAAGCATGCTTGTATCATAGATTTGAATTAGTATGTGAATGGTTCATTATCAATCTTAGGCCAGTTTTCAACTGACTTACCTGAGTACAAAAGAGAACTAGGTAATCTCAAAAACGAGATTTTCTTGGATTATTTATTGGAATTGAGGTGATAATACAGATGAGTGCAAATTTTTGGTATACAATAGGTAAAAAACTACAATGTAACCCATTTGCAATTAGGGAAAGCTCGGACCTAATAGTATAAATGAATGTTAAGTCTATAAATAGTGTTATTTACATCAAATAATGGTTTTAAGACAAGGGTGTAAGGCGAGTCCTGAATGGATGAGTGGATTTAAATCTTAAAAGATTCGACCTTTATTCAAATAAAATATTCCTGATCAAAAACAGGAATCAAAAACAGATTAAAATGACCTTAAACGAACGTATGGAGGCCTCAAAGACCTCTATTTTCAAAGCAGTTTTTCCCAATACGACCAATCATTACGATACACTATTTGGTGGTACTGCTCTTAAATTCATGGATGAAGTTGCTTTTATTTCAGCTACCCGCTTTTCCAAAAAACGAATGGTAACCATCTCATCAGATAAGGTCAACTTCAATAAAGCCATCCCATCTGGCACCATTATTGAATTAGTTGCTAGAGTGTCTAAAGTTGGTAGGACCTCCCTAGAAGTCATAGTCGATATTTTTTTAGAGGAAATGTATGAGGAAAAGCGAGAAAAAGCTATTTCGGGTGTTTTCACCTTCGTAGCCATTGATGAAAACAGGAAGTCTATTCCCGTACTTTAAACATCTACCTCGTATATTACTATAAATCACAAACCTATGTTACCATTAAAACAAACCTTAAGCCTATTGCTCTTATGCTGCATAAGCACCTTTGCATACAGCCAGGAAGCATTACCTAACTTCCAGGAATTAGATGTTTTTGAACTAGAATATGTCAGTGATCCCAATATTTCACCCAATGGGGAACAAGTAGTCTATGTACGAAACAGCATGGACATCATGAACGATAGAAAAGTTGGTCAACTCTGGATCATTGATTCCAATGGAGATAACCATCAAAAATTACTGAGTAACGATCAGTCTTCTTACAGCCCTAGATGGTCGCCAACAGGAGATAGAATAGCCTATATCACTGGCACCAAACAAGGTTCAGAGGTACATATATACTGGGCCAATTCGGGTAAAACAGCTCGAATCAGTACACTCAATGGAAGCCCATCGGGATTAAGCTGGTCCCCTGATGGTACTCAACTGGCCTTTTCTATGCAAATCACAGAATCCAACCCAGTTTTAGTACGCGCACCTAAAAAACCAAAGGGAGCCAAATGGGCGGATGCGCCAAGAGTTACAACTCGACTCAAACACGAAGCAGACGGTAGAGGCTACATCCAACCTGGATTTAGTCAATTTTTTGTCCTACCTGCTGAAGGCGGTACAGCGAGACAAGTCTCCTCCGGACCTTTTATGCATAGAGGTACGCCTCAGTGGACAATTGATGGAACGGGTTTAATCTTTTCGTCCAATAGAAATGAGGACTGGGAATACGACTTCAGAAACTCCGAAATCTATCATTTAGATATAGCCAGTGGAGCTTATACTAGCCTAACCAATCGCCAAGGACCTGATCGAAATCCGATTATCAGTCCAGATGGAAAACAAATTGCCTATTTAGGGTATACCGATAAGGTGCAAACCTATCAAATCAATGAGCTAAACATAATGGATATGGATGGCTCGAATAAAAAGCAAATTCCAATCAAACTAGATCGGAATTTAGCTGATATCCAATGGGCTAAGGATGGAAAATCCATATACGCCATGTATGACGAACACGGAGACACCAAAATCACTCGAATCGCTCTAAATGGAAAGTATGAACTCATCGCAGAACACGTAGGTGGAACTGCTTTTGGTCGCCCTTATGGAGGGGGTTCATATACACTATCTGACCAAGATCAAATAGCATTCACGGTCACCTCTACAGAACACCCAGCAGATATTCAAATTATCAACGAATCGGGGAGTAATAGGATAACTGCATTGAATGCAGACTTACTGCCTTATAGAACTCTATCCAAAATTGAGGAGATCTGGTATAAGAGTACGGTTGATGGAGCATCCATTCAAGGTTGGATAGCCTATCCCCCTAACTATAATCCGGAGTTTAAATACCCTTTGATTGTTGAAAACCACGGCGGACCTATCTCAAACTATGGCTTCCGTTTCTCCCCAGAAATTCAGCTGTATGCAGCGGCAGGTTATATCGTCTTTTACCCGAACCCAAGGGGAAGTACCGGTTATGGCGAATATTTTGGGAATTTACTATACCACAATTACCCAGGAGATGATTACCAAGATGTAATGGATGGTGTAGACGAGCTGATCAAAAAAGGATTAGCGCATGAAGATCAGTTATATGTAACTGGAGGTAGTGCAGGAGGAATTATGACAGCTTGGATGATTGGAAAAAACAATCGCTTTGAAGCTGCAGTAGTCGCTAAACCAGTAGTCAATTGGATTTCCAAAACTCTAGTTGCAGATAACTATTACGGCTATGCTAATTCTAGATACCCTGGACAACCTTGGGAGAACCCAGAGATCTATTGGAAATTTTCACCCATTTCATTGGTCGAAAATGTTCAAACACCAACCATGGTCATGGTCGGTATGGATGATTTACGAACACCACCTTCTGAGGCCAAGCAGTATTATCATGCACTCAAACTCCTGAAAGTAGAAACCTGTTTGGTTGAAATTCCAGGAGCCTCACATGGAATAACACGAAGACCTAGTCAATTGATAACTAAGGTAGCCCACGTGCTCGCCTGGTTTGATGAATACTAAAAAAAGGGTCCCTAAATGGGGACCCTTTTTTAATGCACTATTAGTTTAGCATGACCGATTTGATTGCCTCGCTGGAAGCGCAATAGGTACATGCCTGCTGTCAATTCACTAACGTCAAATATATTATCCATCATTCTTTCCATTTGAATCATTTGACCACTCAAATCAAATATTTCAACGGTATCCCAATCGAGGGTGGAATTGACCTGGACCATATTATTTGCTGGGTTAGGATAAACCTCTAACGTCCATATCCCTATCTGCTCCGTTCGTGTGGAAGTCTTAACAGAGAAATCGGTAATCAGTGGTAAATGATCAGATGCAAAATAAGAATCTGATTGCAATAGCGTATACTCGCTCAATTGATCGTCACTTAAATCTCTTGTGTCTAACACAAATCCATTTCGGGGTTGTAATGCTGATGAACCATAGAAAACAAAGTCTAGCCTTCCGGGTGGATAATCTCCTGGATCGGGATAAGCTGTATTCCATGTAATGCCATTAGGCTTCATAACTTGCATAGGTCGATAATCCACAAAATTTTGATCATTCCAATCTGGTTTGGTATCAGGTCCGAAAACAAAATTATTGAAGATGTTACCATCGATTATAGTATTGTATTGATCATCATTACCTACCAGATTCATATCTCCTGAGAAAAGTATAGGCGTACCTTCTTCTAATTCAATAGAGCCTCCAGGGCTTTTTGCATCAGCTAAAAATTCAATGAGCGCATCAACCTGCTCCTGACGATTAAAATCCTGAGAACAACAGGACAAGTGTCCAACCACAGCAAGTAAATCCTTGTCTGTTTCACTATCTGGTAAGTCAATTAAGGCAGCACCCAATCGACCATAATAAACTTCGTGAATTTCAAGAAATGGATAACGACTAGCCACCATATTCTCCCCGTTATATTTATGCACATACCAGGTTCCCCCAAGTTCATCCTCAAGTAAGTTTTTTACATAATTAGCTGGTGTGTCATACACTTCATTTAAGTGCAGAATATCCGGATTCATTGCTACTATCTTTCTAACTAATGGATTGATTTGATTGTTATCCAATAAGCCATCTTGAAGGGTATTATAGGTCATCAATCTAAAGTGATCCATATCTGGGCGTTCCATGGAGATGGGAACAAAGGCATTCATATCATTCCCTAAAGTATAGGTAATCACCTCCGTTTCATCACCACCAATATCCTCTTTCAAGAAAAATGAAACCGTGTTTCCAACTACCACTTGGTTAGCAAAAATCCGATCCAACATGATTTCAAACTCCTCAGAAGTTACGGTGGGTAAATGGGCGTATCCGATATCATAAAAGGAAAGGATATCATAATCAGAATTGCTATTATACTTGATGACACGTCTCTCTCTGAAATCTAATAAATATTCAGCTCCAATACCATTGATAGATAAGCCTGTAGAAGAATTATTATCAGAATCTAAAAAGAGCTGTATTTCAGCTTCTACTGTGGAATTATCAGACAAATCAATCTCGGCAGACACCTCAAGATGAATAAATAGATAATCCCCATCATTAGCCACTTGAACCTGCAGAATATCCACCAGTCCTCCATCCCCAGTAGCATCCTCATAGGTGCTTACCAGATCGCTATTATCCGTCCAATCTTGAAAAGATCCGTCGATTAATATTCGATTGCCATTCTGAGCAACAATACTTGTAGCAAGAATAAAACAAGTCACAAAAAGGGGAATGAATATTCTCATAAACAATTTTATATGCTGTATAATTATAAAACTAAGTAAGATGTTACAATATTGAGTCCTTTAACTCGCATTTGATGCAAGTTTAGCTATAAATGACCTTAAAATGAATCAGCATTCAACAAAAATCAACCATTTTTTCCTCTTACAATTTCCCCAGATTGGGTTAGTAGTCTTTTTGATTTTACTATTAATCGCTGCCTTATTATATCCTGGTGGTACCATATTGGAGGAACAATTACAGGTATATTCATTCAGTTATAACTTCTTAAGTGACATGGGTAGAACTCATGCCATTAATGGAACAGTTAATTTCCTTTCTTCTAGTATTTTCTTGGTGGCATTACTCATTGGAGCACTCTCCATCATAGGGTTTTACATAGAAGTACAGAAGTTATTTACAACTAGCTCAACACTTAGAAAACTTGCTCAAGTGGGTTCCGTATCTGGCATCATGGGCTGCATCGCATTAATTGGCGTAGGATTCACACCCGTTAATCTATACAGAGACTTGCATGTTGATTGTGCCAACTGGTTATTTAGGTTGTTCTTTATCGCTTCATTATTGTACAGCATAGCCATATTTAGACAGAAAGACTTACCGAATCAATTAGCCATTGGCTACCTCGTTTTTAGCTTATTCATTATCTCTTATATCCTTCTAAATGAATTAGGTCCTTCACCACATGAAAGTATGACGATGCTAGCTATCAAAGTGATTGCGCAAAAATCAATATTAGTTTGTTTTGTTGTTGCCATCTATTTCCAATCTAGAGGACTGCATAAGCTGATCAATTAATATGGATTTTTTACCCTTAAATATCATCTATGAGGATGAAGATTGCATTGCCATCAATAAACCATGTGGTATCATGGTACATCCCACAAAAATCACCGAAGACAAGATATTTTTGATGCAATTATTGCGAGACCAGATAGGACAAAGGGTATTCACAGTACATCGCTTGGATAGACCAACTTCTGGGGTGTTGTTATTTGGGAAAAGTGCAGAAGCGGCTTCCCGTATTTCAGAAAAATTCAGAAATCAGGAGGTAAAAAAAGAATACAGAGCCATTGTAAGAGGTTATTTGGAAGAAAAAGGAATCATAAACTATCCGATAGCCAATAAAAAGTATGCAGAAGCACAACGGGCAGTGACCTTGTATAAAAATTTGGCCCAAGTATCCTATCCAGCTGCAATCGGTCCTTATCCAAGTGCTCGATACACCTATTTGGCCTTATTTCCTCAGACCGGAAGAAGACATCAACTACGAAAACACCTCGCCCATCTGCGTCACCCAATTATCGGAGACAAAAGATATGGAGATATTCAACACAATAAGTACTTTTTTGAACAGTTAAATGCACCCCATATGCTGTTACATGCCAAAAGCTTAACCATTGAAATTCAGACAGATAGACTCATTCATATAGAGGCCCCTCTTCAGCAACATTTTACCCATTGCCTCGAGACATTAGGTCTATCAATTCTTTGAAAAAAATGAAATTTGAAGAGAAAATCTAATTTTACCTAAAACAGAATATTTTAACCATTCATCGAAAGAAAAATACCAAAAACAGAAAACGATACCCATATATAGGTATAAGAATTTAACTTATAGTTGTGAGATAGAGATTATTCTAGCAAAGACTTGAACAAGTATATTTCAATAAGTTTTCTCAAAAGCTAATCAGGGGGGTTAGCTTTTTTTTATGCCCCTAAGTCAACCAGAAATCTACCCTTTTATACAGCAATTATCAAAGCTTCATAAAAGGGCAGATTTGAATTATAATTGCTCAGCCTCTGCTTCGTCCGAATTACCCATGTTACCCACATAGTCCACGGAATCAAAAATGTATCCAACCTGGACTACCTGATCACCTTGCCAGGTGAAATATCCATGTGCCGGTGTGGTAACTGTTTTACCAGTAGATTTACTGACTCCTTCCCAGACAAACCAATAATTTGAAAATACTCGACCATTATCATAGGTAGTAGTCGTAGTAGCCCGATTCAAATTCTTGATATCCGTGTAATGCGTTCGACCTTCTAAAAAGGCTTCCATCATAGCGTCCGGTGTTGTCAATTGGCCATTAATATAAGCTTTAGCCGTATCAGAAAATATGTCCAACTGACCAGTAAAGTCACCAGCCAAATAAGCATCATTAAATGCTATCATAGCATTAGACTTAGCGTCGTTCATTTCTACCATTCCAACTTGGAATTCAGATTGTTCCGCAGCTTGTTCGCAAGAAAATAAAGTAAACGTAAATAAGGTAAGAAAAGCGATCTTTCTCATAATTCTTGTAGTTAGTTAGTAATACTTTAATCTACAACTAAGTCCCGAAAAGTCCATAAAACCTTGATAATCTTTTAATTAAAAAATTAAATTAATAAGAATTAAGACTAGAACCACCATTCTAAACACCTCCAATATTCGGACTATCCACCTAGTTTTACCCTCTAGAATCAAACCCAACATCAGGCAGGTCCAAACGATCCAAGCCAACAATCCAATAGCGATATAGTAGTCCATCGTTTTAAAGTTAAATAGTAAAAAGGTGGTACCGATCAGCAAAAGTATGAATTGAATCGACACGTAGACCTGGGCTTTTACCGTTGAAATCCCAGCATTAAACTTTTGATAGTCTGTATCTACAGTTTGTGGCCTAATGCTACCGCCTAGATAGTCAGGCTGCCAACCTGGCTTGCCAAAAACAACCCTAAAGCCATCACCCACCGAACGAACCTGAGATAAGGTTATTAAAATATACCAGTAATGCTTGAAGTTCGCATAGATAGGATTCCAAGTGGCCGCAGGAACGGTTACGCCATAATTCACTTGTTCTTCCTCCGCCTGAAAGGTGCCAAATAATTTATCCCAAACGATAAACATACCCGCATGGTTTTTATCGATATACTTCGGATCCTTACCATGATGCACCCTATGATGAGAAGGTGTATTCATAACTGCTTCAAACCAGGCAGGCATTAGACGAATATGCTCCGTATGAATCCAGAATTGATATATCAAGTTCAAACCAGCAATAAAAGCAAGCTGCATAGGATCAAAACCTATAATAGCCAAAGGCAAAAAAAAGGGAATTGACCATAAAAATGAAGTGGAACTTTGACGAAGGGCAACGGAAAGATTGAAGTCCTCACTTTGATGATGCACTACATGTGCGCCCCAAAATAACGATACCTCATGCGCCATTCTATGCCGCCAATAGTAACAGAAATCATATAAAACAACTAACAATAAGCCCGTCCATATATTCACTGGGATATCCACCAAATGGAACCAATTAAAAACAAAGGAATAAGCACCAATCTTCACCACCAACTTCAATACTTGCTGCAAAACCCCTGCCAAAATATTAGCGATAGCATCCTTAAACCTATAAGTATGTTTCTTGGTCCACCACTCATAGCTGAGCTCCAGCATGATGAGCAAAATAAAAATAGGAATCGATAGTGTTACCGGTGTCAGATTCATGTACTCAATATAATAAAGTACCCAGTATATGGCATTAAAAAAAGCCTCTCTAGAATAGAAAGGCCTTTTTTATTACGTTTTACTGAACTTACTCTTCACCAGGAATACCTTGTGCTTCAGCCTTAGGAGACCAATGCGAATGCATGATCTTCCAACCATCAGCTGTATGCACCCAAACTTGTGAAGCTCTAGTGGAATAAGGAACATTTTGTGGTCCATCTTCAAAGGACAGACTTCCTTCCGTATCAAAGGTAATCACAACAGTTCCTCCATCTCCAGAACGCTCCAATCTATGATTTGCCATAACAAATTCATCAAATGCCCAAGCTCTTTCCTGAGTTATTTGTTCTACCGTTTGATCAACTAATGGACTACCATTAGAATTAAAAACTGTAGTGGTAAAGGCATCCGTCATAAAGACATTACAGCCATCAAAATCAGTATTGATATAGGCTGTTTGGTAGGCTTTAGACATGTCAATAAGTTCTGCATCTGTTGTAGTGTCCACTACCTCTTCCGCAGCAGGTTCTGTTGCTTGATCACACGCAAATAAGAACATGGCTAAGCCAAAAGTCCATAAAATTCTCATAGTAGTTAGTAATTTATGATTAAAATAATTGTTTCATAAATTAATGAAAACTTTGGACTATTCCTCTATACTAAAAGGAAAAGCTACTCGGGTTTTTT
>CAXQNQ010000185.1:0-34987 GCA_964225135.1 Mesoflavibacter profundi | reverse complement strand
AATACTAGCTATTTTCCGAAGAGGTCACTGGGACTTACCGAAAGGTAAAATGGAAACAGGAGAACATATAGAACAAACAGCCGTAAGAGAGGTAGAAGAAGAAACTGGAATAGTTGTGGATAGACTCAAAAAGAAACTCGAAGTAAGCTACCATACCTACAGAACAAAAACTAATAAACTTGTGCTAAAACCCTCGCATTGGTACCTTATGTGTTCCAACTCAAAAAAGCCTAAACCTCAGAAAGAAGAAGACATTAAAAAAGCCGTATGGATTGACCCAAAAAAATAGCAAAAACTAAAGAACCTATCTATAAAACCATTCAAGTATTATTGAGTGAAAGATATTTATAATCAAAGATATTTTAGATCCCAAATTGGTTAGAAAATTGAAATTTTTATCTCTTTTTGTTTAATCGAAAACAGAATCTTGTTTTTAATTTTTGTTTTTTCACCAAATTAAGCATCTTTGTTTCGTCCAAAAAGCTAACTCACTTCCACAAAACAAGTTCAGTCCAAAAAAAATAACATTTAACTGATGAATGTAAAACAGGTTTTTTTGCTCGTTATGTTTCTGTACGGATGTTCTAACATCACATTTGCTCAATCTGCATCATTAGAAGAATCCGTTGATATTAATCAATTTACCACCTCTGCTGAATCTGAAATATTCTTTTTCGATTCAGAGGGTAGTATCTGCTTTATTGATTTTGCCAATTTCAATGTGAATATCAACGCAGTAAGTATATATGATCCTGCTGGCAACCAATTACTTAGTGAAGAAGTTTGGGATTTACCAGTGAATTCGATATATGAGGTAGATACTTCAAAATTTAGATCAGGTACATATACCTTGGTCTTGAATACCTACAAAGGAAATATTCGAAAAGACATAAGTATTAAGTAATAAAAAAAGGGAACGGAGCACCGTTCCCTTTTTTTATGCAAACATTCTTCTACAGGAGTTGTTTCCGTTGCATAAGTTATTGAATATGCAACAGATAAACATCGTATGGTTTAGAAACAACCTTCGCGTTCAAGATAATGAAGCCTTATCCTTAGCGCTTAATAATGAGACCCCTATTCTTCCTGTATATTGTTTTGAACCCAAGCACTACAAGCCAACAAAGTATGGTTTCAAAAAAACAGAGGTATTCAGAGCTCAATTCCTAATCGAAACAATAGAAGATCTAAAACAACAATTAGAAGCATTAGAGTTAAGTCTATTCATTAGCACAGTAAGTGCAAAAGACACCTTTCAAGAATTAGCCACTCAATATCAAATCAACCAAATTTATACTCAAAAAGAATGGACCAGTGAAGAGCAACATGTGCAAGAGTCGATCAGTCAACTTTTACCCCAAAGCGAATGGATAGAGACTTACGATCAATTTTTATTTCACCCAGAAGACATCCCCTTTGATATTCATCAAATTCCCAAAGTATTTAGTGTATTTCGAAAAAAATGTGAAAGATATTGTGATGTAAGAGAGGAATATGTCATTTCAAATAAAAAAGTAAATGGTATTTCACTAAGCTCTACATTACCCAGTGTAGAAGACTTAGGCTTTAGTCCAATCAAAAAACACCCGCATTCAGCATTTCCTTTCAAAGGGGGCTCAACTGCTGGCCAAAAACGTGTAAAACACTATTTATGGGATTCCAATAGGATAGCTTTTTACAAAAAAACACGTAACGGCTTATTAGGATTAGACTATAGCTCAAAATTCTCTGCTTGGCTTGCTAATGGCTCTTTATCCGTTCGACAGATATACCAAGAGATTCTAGATTATGAGGAACAAGTAGAACAAAACGAATCTACATACTGGCTCATCTTTGAACTAATCTGGAGAGAATTCTTCAAATATGTCTCTCTAAAACATGGAAATAGTATATTTCATTTAGAGGGAATCACGCAACGCATTTATGATTGGAAAACAGATATCCATTCCTTCCAAAAATGGGCAAATGGTGAGACGAAAGAACCCTTTGTGAATGCCAATATGCAGGAACTTCAAAAAACGGGTTGGATGAGTAATAGAGGTCGACAAAATGTAGCTTCCTATTTCAGTAAAAACATGAAAATGGATTGGCGAATAGGAGCAGCATATTTTGAAGCTATGCTGATTGATTATGATGTTCATAGCAACTACGGCAATTGGATGTATGTAGCAGGTGTAGGAAATGATCCTAGAGACCGCATCTTTAATGTGCATCTCCAAGCCAGCAGATATGACAAACAAGGTAAATTTCAAAAATTATGGCTGAGTCCAACTCTATTTTAAAAGCTCACTGGGCGGGTATCGATGGATGCCGAGGTGGTTGGATTGTAGCATATACAGATCAACTATCCATTGTTGTACAATGGATAGACTCCCTGCATGAATTAAAAGAGTTTGGAATTCGATCTTGTCTAATTGATATGCCAATTGGACTTAGTGCCGAAAGACATATAGATCAGGACCTTCGCCAGGTGCTCAAACCAGTCAGACATCATTCCGTGTTTAGTACACCTGTTCGTGCTGCTGTTTACTCGGGTGAATATGTTTTAGCGAAGAGCATCAATAAAAAAGCTACGGGAAAATCTATTTCTATTCAATCCTGGAATATATGTCCTAAGATTAAAGAGGTAGACCAATTCATTCAAGATACATCCAATGATTTCACTGCTATTGAAAGTCATCCTGAATATTGCTTCTACCGATTAAACCAAAACAAGCATTTACAGCATAAAAAATCCACTTCTGCTGGTGTCGACGAGCGAATTAAGTTGCTACATACTTATAAAGCTGAATACACCAAAGCATTTGAGCTAGCATTAAAAAGCTTTCCTAGAAAAACAGTAAAAGCGGATGATATCCTAGATGCATTATGCCTTCATTTAACCGGGCAACATGAACTAGGCTATATCAAAAATGAACCTATAAATGATGAAAAGGGTATTACTATGCAAATAGCCTTTCCTAGACTCTACTAATTTCACTGAAATGCTCAACTAATCATGCATTCGCTTGTTTCCTTCAAAAACCTAGTAAAATGCCTAAAGTTTTAATTATTGGAGGAAGCCAAGGAATTGGTTTAGAATTAATACAATTACTACTAGAATCGCATGAGGTATATAACCTAAGCCGCCATGCCCCTAGCATTGTCCATCCAAACTTACATCACTTCGATGTAGATATACTTACGGACGAAATTCCTGTTATTGAAGAAGTCCAATCTATTGTCTACTGTCCCGGAAGTATTTTACTAAAACCTATCACCTCTTTGAAAGAAAGTGATTTCTTACATGATTTCAATATTAATGTACTTGGTGCAATTAAGGTTATTCAGAAGTATATACGTAAACTCAAAAAGCAAGCCAATGCATCCATCCTATTATTTTCAACAGTAGCTGTTCAGCAAGGCATGCCATTTCATAGTTCTGTAGCTAGTGCAAAAGGTGCGGTGGAAGGATTAACCAGAAGTTTGGCAGCAGAATTTGCAGGATCTGTTCGTGTCAATTGTATAGCCCCTTCAATGACAGACACCCCACTAGCATCAGGTATTTTAAGAAATGATGAAGCCAAGGAGAGAATTGCTCAAAGACATCCAAGTAAACAAATCAATCAAGCAGAAGACGTGGCTGCCATGGCCAACTTCTTACTTAGCCCAGTTGCTAAAAATATAACGGGACAAGTCATCGGAATAGATGGAGGTATGTCCGCACTCAAACTGTAATCATGGAGCAGAGTTATACCCATCAAGAGATCCTAGATCTAGATCGAGTTTTCCGATTGAACCTTATTAACTCGGTAACAGGATTCAAACCGGCCGTTCTTATCGCTACAAAAAGCCGAGACGGGCAAGAAAATGTTGCTATTTTCTCCTCAGTAGTACACCTGGGGTCTACTCCACCCCTGATCGGATTCATTATGCGTCCCACAACGGTACCTAGACAATCCTTGGAATATATATTAGATACTAAATACTATACGGTAAATCAGGTACATGAATCATTCATGGAGCAAGCACATTATACCTCTGCAAAATTTGAGGAACACGAATCAGAATTTGAGCGATGTAATTTAAAAGCTAGCTATAAAGATGGTTTCCACGCACCTTACGTAGAAGCAAGTCAATTAAAAATGGGCCTTAAACTAGAGCAAACGATTGATATAGCATTGAATGGCACCATTTTAGTCATTGGAAGTATTCAACATTTATATGTAGAAGATAGCTGTTTGCAATCCAATGGAAGACTAAGATTGGACAAGTTAGGGACGGTTGCTATTGGAGGTCTGAATAAATATAATCGAGTAGAAGAAATAGCTGAATTCCCATATGCCAGAGTACATGAATTACCAGATTTCAAGCTTTAATTATGCAAGACTTTACCATAGATGAAATAGATAGAATTATTGAAATGGCTTGGGAGGACAGAACCCCTTTCGATGCTATTGAATTTCAGTTTGGCATTAAAGAACAAGAAGTCATTCAATTGATGCGCAAACATATGAAGGCTAGTTCATTCAGAATGTGGCGTGCCCGTGTACAAGGAAGAGCAACTAAACACAGTAAAAAAAGGACTTTTGAAGAAGGTCGTTTTAAATGCAGTAGACAAAAAAGTATTACACACAACAAAGTATCTAAACGATAAGGTGTTATTGAGTCTTTCTCCGTATCGCTTGATAAATATCTTCAACGGGATAGAATTTTTCAGAGAGCAATATCGGAGCCTGACTTCGATCCATTTTTCTTATCTCTAGTACCCGCTCATCTGTCGGCTTAATATTACCGAACAAACCTACTTCATCAATGAGTTTATTTTCGACCTGCCCTACTGAATTCCACGGAATTTGATCTGACCCTATTTGAAGGAAATCACCAGAAATGTAAACGGGTTTCATAGAGGTAAAATTCAAAATATTGAATACCAATATTCCCATACAAGTAAAAGCTGTAAAAAAGGCCAACATACTTACTAAAGGCTTATACCTATTGAACACAGATTTGTATCTACCTTTAACCTCTATTTGGTACACCAGCCAAGATGCTAAACACAGCAACAGGGCAAAACAAATAATGCCTATAAATAAACTTCCTCTATCTGGCGTAAATGTACTTTCTATCATATCCAAAAATAATTTGGGCTAAACTACATAAAAGTAATTTAGCCCAAAAAGATAATGGTATCAATCTACCAAAATGGCATCAATCGAAGCCGCTCGTATGGCTTCATTCAATGCTTTGATTTTATCTTGTTTTATCTGTTCAAATGCATCAAGCTCCGTTTGAACTGCTGCTGATAGCTCAGCTTTAACTGCAATAGCCTGATCTGTTGGTGCGAAATCTGATCCTCCAACTAGTGAATTCAGGTGTGCTAGTTTATTAGTCAAGCGTATTGGGAAATTCAAAGGATCTTGCCTAGATCTGTTTTTAGTTTGATATAATCGCTCCTCTATACCTTTCATTTCCTTATTGATCGCATCAATTTGTTCAACCACTGCTGCTGTACCTTCTAAATCTTTTATTCTAGACTTATATGTATTCAATTGATTGCGAACCGATCTAATATCAATAATGGCTTGATGCGCATCACTTACTTCCTGAAGTACTTCCTGCAAGAATGCAAATTGAGCTTCAAGCTCTGCTTGCGTAGCATCCACCCTTGGATCATTCATCAATTCGAAAGACTGCTGCTGAACAGCTCCATCTACTTCAAGTTCAACTTGGTAAGTTCCTGGCACTGCTCTTGGCCCTTGAAGGCTAGCCCACCAAAGTACCATACCTTCGAAATCCTTACCTCCTTCATATCGCATATTCCAATTAAAGACATTCGCACCTGCCTCAAACTTCAGCTTAGCCTTACGAGCTTTCTCATCTGATGCAAACTCTTTTATCAAGTTACCCTCATTGTCTAAGAAACGTAATTTAACGACCGAGCTATCTGTCAAATCACCCAAATAGTAGTTTACAGAAACACCTCCTGGGTGATTTTGACCAGAGGTTAAACTTGGTCTCCCTTGTCCTCCTCGCATGCGGTACGCATCCATTGGATCAAAAAGTATATTACCTTTCAAATCTTGACCTAACTTGGCTTGATGAATAACGGATAAATCGTCAATCAACCAAATAGATCTACCTTGTGTGGCAACTACCAAATTATGCTCTTTTACTATCATATCCGTAATTGGAACGACTGGTAAATTTAATTGGAAAGACTCCCAATTAGCACCATCATCAAAAGAAACATATAAGCCACTTTCTGTTCCCGCATATAACAAGCCTTCTCGATCTGGATCCATGCGAATCACACGTGTAAAATGGCCTGGATCAATCCCATTATTGATAGCTGTCCAAGTCTCCCCATAATCTGTTGTTTTTAACAAATAAGGCTGATAATCACCTAATTTATATCTTGTAGCGGCAACATAAAGTGTCCCTGCATCTCTTGGATGTGCTTCTATGGAGTTAATCATAGACCATTCAGGTAAAATACTGGGGGTGACATTTTTCCAGTTTTTACCCCCATCCATAGTTATGTGCATGAGGCCATCATCTGAACCAGCCCATATAACACCTTCCTTTGCAGGTGATTCAACCGCTGCAAATATGGTACAATAGTATTCTACCGAAGTATTATCCTTAGTAATAGGTCCACCTGAAGATCCTAGTTTAGACGGGTCATTTCTCGTCAAATCAGGGCTGGCTAATTGCCAACTTTGTCCTTCATCCGTAGATACATGTAAATGATTAGATGCGGTGTATAATTTATTAGGATCATGCGGACTGAAGAAAATGGGGAAATTCCACTGAAAGCGGTACTTCATATCCTCAGCCCCGTGTCCCATTGGATTGTCCGGCCATACCGTAATATTACGGCTTAGATCTTTACTGTGATCCAATCGCTCAAGGAATCCATCATAACAACCTCCATATACGATTTCATTATTCTTTGGATCAATAGCAATGTGCCCACACTCACAACCAGCAGAAGGTTCCCAATCATCTTCATCGATACCATAACCAGTATTACGGTGACTAATTCTAATGGTGGAATTATCCTGTTGAGCTGCGTAAATTCTATATGGGAAATGGTTATCTACCGTCACCCTATAAAATTGGGCGGTAGGTTGGTTGTAATAAGTCGACCAAGTTTGTCCTCCATCATAACTAACCTGTGCTCCTCCATCATCTGCAATAATTATACGCTTAGGATTTTCAGGATCAATCCATAGGTCGTGGTGATCTCCATGCGGAGCATTACTTCCTTTAAATGTTCGCCCACCATCTGTAGACTTATGATAGGATACATTCATAACATAAACCACATCCTCATTCTGTGTATCCGCATATATCTTAGTGTAGTACCAAGCTCTTTGTCTGAGGGCTCTACTGGAGTTTACTTTTGCCCAAATTTGACCTCCATCATCTGATCTAAATACCCCGCCTTCTTCTGCCTCAACAATTGCAAATACGCGTTTAGAATTTATCGGAGATACACTTACACCAATAATACCAAGTGTTGTCTTAGGTAATCCTTCACTATCACTGATATTGGTCCAAGTTTCACCACTATCCGTGCTTTTCCACAAGGCAGAACCATCGCCACCAGAGGATAAGGAATATGGTGTTCTGCGCACATTCCAAGTACTAGCATACATAATTCGAGGATTATTTGGATCAAAACATAAGTCTGCTGCACCTGCACCCGCATTAGCAAAAAGGGTGCGCTTCCATGTTTTACCACCATCGGTACTTTTATAGACACCTCTCTCTTCGGAATCTTTAAATAAATCTCCTAGAACCGCTGCGTAAACTATATCAGGATTTGTTGGGTGGATGCGCACTCTAGTGATATGTCTAGCCTCTTCTAAGCCCATACTCATCCAGGTGTCTCCAGCATTTTCTGTTTTCCATACCCCATATCCATAGGATACATTACCTCTAACGGTACCTTCGCCACCACCAACAAATATGATATTATTATCAGATGCAGAAACTTCTATAGCTCCTATGGATCCTCCAAAGAATCCATCGCTAATATTCTCCCAATTTCTACCTCCATCCTGCGTTCTCCAAACACCACCACCAGTTGCTCCAAAATAGAATAGGTTGGGTTTACCGGCTACGCCTGTTACCGCAGCAGCCCTGCCACCTCTAAAAGGTCCGAGTTCCCTAAATTTTACTTTAGAATATAATTCGGAAGGCACTACTACCGAGACTTGTTCTGTTTGTTTTTTCTTACGGCCTTGCCCATCAGCCGAAATATTTATGGTCAAGCAAAGGACCAATGCAACAATTAATCTGTGGGACATAATCACTTTTTTGGTAAATAATTAGCTTTTAGAAGATACAAAATAATTTAATTCTGTAAGTATGTTACAACTTATCGAAATATGTACCAAAATTACAGAAGACAAGTAAGCGTATAGATATAATTGACAAAAAAATACCAGCAACTTGGTAGTTACTGGTCTCCTCAACAAAAGCAAAAATTCTAATTCAATTGTACTTTCTTTATCAGGTGCTTCCCATCTTGTTTGATCAGGAAGAAGTAAGTATCATTTTCTTGTGCTAGATCGATTCGATCTTCAAAGACGCCTTTGAAATCGGTACTTTCAAAATCATAAATCAATCGACCATCATCTGAAGCTACTTTTAAATTCAAGTCTCCCATAGAATCTAGTAAGAAGTGAATACCATAAAAGGCACTATCATCTATAGATTTTAAAGAAAATTCTTTGACTACCAAGTCACCACTTGATCCTGTACTTTCAAGAATCTCTAATGCTTCTCGCATTTCTCTTTCCTCCAATTCCTTGATAATGATCTCCGCTTTTTTCACCCGTTCCATTTCACGTACTTCTTTTTCATTAAGCTCGATCTCTATTCTTAGATCTTCTAGTTCTTTTCTAATCTCCTCAGAAATTTCTCGAAGTTCAATTTTCACTTCTTCCATTTCTCCAGAAAGATCTATTTCAAAGAATTGACCACAATCACAATCTTCACAATCTTTGGCATCCTTGTAAGAGGTGAACGTAGAGTTAAAAGTCTTTTTTGAACCATCTCGTAGGACCTCGATTTTCATTTTATCTCCTGGCTTATAGATGGAGTGCACCAACTTCAAATCCGCCCAATCGATAATGTAGTGGTCGTTAACTTTGGTAATTGCATCTTTATCCTTTAGTCCTAATGCTTCTGCTGGAGATCCTTCCACTATAAATACATCCAAACCTACATCAATTACATTTGGTGCCTGCTCCACTCCTAAGAATGGACGCTCACATGCATTTCGCATCGGAAAATCAAACGAATAAGTAGTTCTTTTTTCAAAGGTTACATCAATTACTTTTGCTTTACCTTGACGAATGATATGTACAGCACCAGTCTGACCCGCTTCATATTTTGATAGAATATTTCCTAAGGATTGGTCTTTACTTACTCTGTGATCATCTACTCCATAGATATAATCCATAGGCATGAACCCATATTTTTCAGCAGTACTTCCTTTAATTGCACTTTCTACGTAAAAACCATAGGCATTATCTAAGCCCATTTTCTCTGCTTTCGTTGCAGACATTTTAGCAGAATTGACCCCTAAGAAAACTCCTTTACTCAACTTTGGACTGGAAGTTTTAACGGTATAGCTATATTCATAAGCTGTATCAGCCTGTGCACGAAGTTCTCCACTAACTCGATTGCGCTTTCCATTTCTAAAGAAAACAACTTCAAGTTTTTCTCCTGCTCTTTTTGAATCCATTAAGATTGAAATATCATCCCAATCTACCATCCTATACCCATCTAAAGCATAAATAACATCTCCATCCTCCAGACCCATTTCACTGGCAGAAGACTCTGAAACGATGTTAACTTTAACTCCCTTTGATCGATCATAATCATACTTGGAAGATGGCTTCACGCCTAAGAATGCATTTTCTTGTTCACTAACTTTTTTAGGGCCAGGAACATCATCTCTTCTGACCAAAATGACCTTTGTATTTTTTACTACGCCATTTCGAATAAAACTAAGCGAAACTTTATCTCCAGGACCAAAGTCAGATAAGGCATCTGATAGTCTTCGATTTTTCTTTAAAGAAGATCCATTTACTTCTATGATATAATCGAAAATTTGAATACCTGCTTGATCTGCAGGGGATGCGGGATAGACATACTTAACATATGCCCCGTAGTTGTTGTCAAATCCTAAAGTCTCTGCTTTAAATTCAGACAACTCGGCTAACTTAATACCTAAAAACCCTCCGTAACCTGTTTCAGGAGAATTATAGGCTTGTAGCTGTACACTCCATAGAAATGCCAGCATAGAAAAACATACGAATAATTTATTTCTGAAATTGTACATAACGATGTTATTATTTACCTAAAAAGACAAAGGTCCTAGCTTAGGGTTGCAGCTGTCGAAAATTTTGCTTTGCTCGCCTAAAAAAATTCATGTTCTTATCAATTTTTCCTATTATGGAAGCGAACTCTATAATCATTAAATCAAGCCATACATGTTCAAGCCAGTATCCCTTAGCTATTTATTAATGCTAGTCCTTTTAAGTGCCTGTACAACAACAAAAAATACTAGAAATTATATGATTGACGAATCAGACGCTTTAATCTTACCCATTTCCACACTAAACTTACCCATAACCATTTCAAAGGAGGGGCTAACTGAGCAGTTGAATGCTGTCTTAGGAGATACTTTATATCAAGATTATGACGTAGATGGAAATGGACTAAAGGTTGTGGCTTTAAAAGCAGAACACTTCGCATTGGATATTACAGCGGAGGAATTAATCTACAATGTTCCTTTAAAAGTACTCGTCGAAAAAAAATATTATGTGACTAAATTAGAAGCTGTAGGAGCTATTTCCATGCAGTTTAAAACCCAATATGCTATTGATAGCACTTGGAATTTAAGTACCCAAACAACTGTGATTGATTACAACTGGACAGAAAAACCTACACTAAAAATGGGCGGTTTCAAACTTCCTTTTGAGCTCATAGCGAATACCGTTATCGATGGTACACAAAAATATTTAACCCAAACTATAGATGAGGAGGTAAAAAAGGCTGTTAATCTTCAAAATCAGATTCAAGTGACTTGGGACAAGTTGTATCAACCGTTTTTGGCTTCAGAGGAATATAAAACCTGGATGATACTCAATCCTATTTCAATGGCTTTACAACCCATTGAAAATACAAAGGATACCATTTCAACTTTACTTCAAGTTGAGGCACAACCACATATCATACTGGGAGAGCAACCGGATTCCCTACCTGTAAAACCCCTTCATCCCTTTAATTGGATATCATCAAAAAAAGACAGCTTCGATATTACCTTGGTTTCTCATTTGCCATTCACTGAAATCAACCAATTAGTCGGAAGTAATATTAAAGGAGAGACGTTTAAATCAGGAAAAAGATCCGTTACTGTAGAAGATATGGAGCTATATTCTAGAGGGCAATTCTTGATTGTGAAAACCAAATTATCTGGATCTTATGATGGGTGGATCAATCTGGCTGGAAGACCTATTATCCAAGAAGAATCCAATCAAATAGAGCTTACTAATTTTGACATAGAATTAGAAACAAAAAACATACTTCATAAAAGTGCTGCGTGGTTGTTTAAAGGCACTTTTAAAAAGTTAGTGAAGCAGGAAATTGAGTTCAACCTGAACTACTACATTCATTACACCAAAGAAGTACTACAAGAAGAACTTAATCATGTCCAAGTAGTCGATGGCATATTTATGAATGGGAATTTACATGACCTTAGAGTGGAACACCTTTATTTAACAGAAGAGGCCATGAAAACATGGGTAAGCTTCAAGGGGGATATCAAATTAGAAGTAGCCAAAAAAGACCTGATTAAAGACCATGATATAATCAAGTCAAAATAAATAAAAAGGACTACCAGATGCAGGTAGTCCTTTTTATTTCTAAAATCTCGAGAAGGTACCTGCTGCACCTTTTTTGTACGGTACATTGAGGAAGTCAAATACAGACCCAGGAATTACTCTAATATAGAAGTTGATTGATTCTGCGGCAGGGAACCAAGAAGCTCCCATTTCCCAACAATGAAGCGTTCTATTTATATTGAATGCTGGATATATGCTCCTTTTATTCACAAAATCATATCCGAAGCTTTGTACATTGACTCGCCACATAGGACTAAGGTCAAAACTTCCTATCACGGTCAAACGATTACTATTTACTCTACGGGTTACTCGTCCATCTTGTGTACTCCAAGCCAATTGGTATTGATGATTGACTGAGAATTTTTCTAATAAACTAGCAAAGGTTGGTGCAGTAGGTAAACTACCTTTATCTTTTGATTCTATACCCAGAAGATCCTTTATTTTAGGTAGTGAAAACCTGTTATTGATACTCAAATTCCCACTGGCAAATCGGAACGGTTTACGTTCACTGGCCCATAATAATTGATCGATCCTATTGCCTTCACTATCTAATTGATAAGGATCCCACCTACTGCTGATCGACCAATTACTCATTCCTTTCAAAAAATTAGTATTACCACTCATATTGATATTACTAAACTTAAAGGAATCTGCTACAAAATTATGGCTTCCACTAATATTAAATCCTCTTAATAATATGATATTATTCGTGGTAGAATCTTTCTTGGAGAATAATTTGATCTCTACGTTATTGGAAATGGAATACGACACTGCTGATTGTTCTCCTTGGTCAATATTCTCCGCCCTGTAGATTCCATCCTGGAATATGGAATATTGTTCTAAGGAATCTAAATATCGATTATCTATCAGTACTTCCTTGGAGTAGCCCCAGAACTCTGTACTGTAGTCTGGTTTATAATTATACGACAATCGAGGTGTCATGGTATGTCTTATCCCTCTCAGGGGTCCTTTCTTAAATAACATAGTACCAAATAATTTGGTATCCATGCTTATCCCTGTATTCAAACTCCTTGCTGCTCGCATACCTGGCACAAACATTTCACTTTGTGTTCCGTAAATAGGCTCACCTGTAAGGGAATCAATAGTTGTTTCCGGATCAAAGGTTTTCTCTAGGGTTTTGAAATACCAGAGTTCTTGATAATTAAAAGATGGATTTAGGTTGAAGTACTTCAAGAATTTAATTGAAGTGGATGAATTCATTTTATGCCTTGCTCCATATTGAATGTTCTCCAAAGTCTCATTAGTAAACAAGGTGGTGTCTGTGGCCTCTACCCTAGCCTTAGCTTGCATATCATACTTAAAGGAAATCTTCTCATACCACTTTTGCTTTCCCACCTGCTGTTTACGTTGAAAAGGATATAAGGTCTGCGTCTTAAAATCAACTGTTGGGAAGTTGATAGTCATCAATCGACTCTGCGTGTTTTGTGAATGACTAAATCCCACTGATAAATTAATAGGTCTTCCCGGAAATGATTCAGAATAGGAGAAATTGGAGCTTAGGGAATTATTCAACTGGGAGTAAGCATCATTATAATTATTCCGAGATGCATTATTGGTCTCTATATTAATATTCCCTCCAATTGTTCTAGAAGGGTGAGCTTTAGGGTCCTGACTATGTCTGACTCTCAAACTGATTGCCCAGGGATCTCGCTCATAAAATCCCAATTCATTTTCCTTTTTCAAGCTAGAATATTCCAAGTTTATATTTCCAGTGTATTTATAGAGCTTTTTATAATCCAGTCTGGATCTTAGACGGTAAGATCCTCTCGTGTAGATGTCTCCTGTTAGTTGAAGATTCATATACTCGTTGATAGGAAAATACCAACCTACATTATTCAGACCAAAACCTAATTGATTATTACTTTCGTAATCCCGTGGGAAAATCAATCCTTTAGACTTACCCTTTTGTACTGGAAAGAATCCAAAAGGCAGCCACAATGGTGTAGGTACATTCATCACCTCTAAATTAGAGGGACCAATAACTACATATTTATTCGCGATAACTTTTTGTCTTTTGGATCGGATACCAAAATGAGGCTCGTCATGGTCACAAGTTGATATAGTACAGTTTTGGGCATATACAATATCTTGAGTAGAGGTATCTCCCTGCTCTCTAATCAATTTAGCTTCAGCACCCCTAACATTCATTCCACTTTGAGTCGTACCTACACGGGTGATGTGTCCCTTTTGAGTATTGAAGTTATACCGCATTTCGTAGGCAGTAAAAGTTTGGTCTTTCTCTGTAAAAACGGGTAAGCCAATCCAATTGCCTAAACTATCTTCGGTTCCTTTTGCAAAAACAATATTGCTATCTAAATCAATTTCAATATAATCTGCCGCTAATTCTATCGTTTGATATTTAACAATAGCGCTACCGTAGAGATAGGCCTTATTCGCTATCAAGTCAATTAAAGTAGAATCTACTGCATCATATTTGACTTGATCAGCAAAACTTTGCTCTGAAATTTCAAAGCTGGGTGGAATTGGATTTGGAACTGGAATTAAGGTATCTATTGTATTAAATGCAGAATTTGAATCTAAAGTTGGGACTTCTATTATGCTAAGTGAATCTGCAGTGGGGGTTTCTATAGGACGTTGAGACCATGGTCTTGCAACCAAAATCAGATTTATTAACACAAAAATTAAGCCGAACTTTGTATTCAAAGTATTCAAATTTATATTTAAACCTAATTATTTACCAAAAACTTAATTCGAAAGCAGCCCCCGCTCTACAAATTGATAAATAATGGCTCGATTATTCATTCAAACGATTTGGCTATTGCTATTGCCGCCCATTAATTGGAATTTTAACAATTCCAAAACATATAGTTCTGTCCCAATAGTTCAGCAAAAAGCCAGTGCTCAAGGCTTTGGCCAACGACTAAAAGCCAATGGCTTCCAAAACCTACGTATACTTAGTCCGAAAGCAACTGCACACGAAATTACGCAAAGCTTTGACAAAGACAAGCTACAAGCTATAAAAACAGTAGTAATAGATGCGGGTCATGGTGGCTACGATCCAGGGACAAGCGGCAAATACACTAAAGAGAAAACGATAGCATTAGCTATTGCACTAAAATTAGAAAAGAGCCTCAAAGCTCAACATCCAGAGGTGAAATTCATTTTAACTCGGAATAAAGATGTATTTATCCCGCTTCATGAGAGAGCAAAGATTGCAAATGACGCAAAAGCAGATCTTTTTATTTCAATTCACTGTAACGCCATAAACGGCAGTACCGCAACTGCAGGTACAGAGACTTATGTTCTTGGTAATCATCGATTAGAAGATAATTTACAAATTGCGATGCGAGAGAATTCATCTATCCTTTTCGAACAGGATTATGAATCCATTTACAATTTTGATCCAAATAGTCCAGAGGGATATATTATTATGAGTATGTACCAGGACGTTTATCAAGAACAATCCATCAAATTTGCGCAGAAAGTGGAGGACCAAATGAAGGATATTGGATCTAAAAAAAGTAGAGGGGTAAAGCAGGCCGGTTTTATTGTACTCAAGGAAACGGCTATGCCTTCCGTTTTGATAGAAACGGGTTTTTTAACGAATAAAAATGATGAAACTTACTTGCAATCTGCACTTGGCCAACAAGAAATAGCTAATAAAATTGCTGATGCCTTTGATGCATACAATCAAGAAATCATTTATTTGACTCGCTCAGGTCAATCCACTAAGGCCATACCAAATCCTACTCCTCAAACAGTGAACGCTCCTGAATCAAATCCACTAGTAAAAAGTACAAAAACAGAACAGCAGGCGGAACAATTAGTCAGCGACTTTAGGGCCAAATCAGGTCAAACTGATGCAAAGTCAGTAGAAGTATCTAAAGCAGCGTCATCCGCAGTCCAGATAAAAGTACAATTAGCAGCTTCTACTAAGCCATTTGACTTAACAATTGAACCCTGGTCAAATGTGAATGGCGCTGTTGAGGAGGTACAAGAGGGTGGTTTTTATAAATACTTAATTGGGAATTTTAGCTCTGCGGCTGATGCAGAAATAAAGCGTTTAGATTATCATAGACTTGGATTTACAGGTGCATTCACGGTGTACTACCATAATGGAAAACGTATCAATCAATCCGAGGCTAAGGCACTATTGAACCAATAGGTCCATAGTTCTCATTATCTTTAGAGCACACCTTAGTGGAACAATGTACCGCTAAGTTTAATTATTCTTATTACGATAAATCACAAGGTTTTTATTGATTTTCGAAAAAATAATCCAACTTTGTGAGACAAATCTAAGATCAAAATCACCGGAGGTATATTTTATATGTCCAACATGAAAAACATTTACAATGCGTAGAGAAACCAAAATTGGTCTGTTGACCATTATCTCCATCGGTATTCTTATTTACGGTTTTAAATTTTTGCAAGGAATCAATGTATTCAGCAATGATATCGTGATTCATGCTCAATACAAAGAAGTAGCGGCTATTCTTCCTTCTAATCCTGTTTATCACAAAGGATTTCAAGTGGGAATCGTAGCAGCTGTTCGTCAAAACCCAGAATCGAGAGATGGTTTCATCTTGGACATCAATGTAGCACATGATATAAAATTGCCTGTTACCACTATTGCAGTGATAAAATCAGAGTTGACTGGTGGTAGATTTGTAGAGCTAGAATATCCTGAGGGAAGTATGGGAAAAGACTTTCTAAAGGATGGCGACTATGTGGAAGGAAGAACAGATGGAGTAGTGCCAAGTTTGATCACACAAGACGAACTATCTGCATATCTGCAAATTGTTAAGGACTCTATTATGGCCATGACACAGGGTGCGAGTGATGAGTTAAACCTAAAAGAAACTAAGGCTGCTGTAGATAGAATCGTAAATAATGTAGACGTTTTAACTGCCTCAATGGCAAGTATGTTGAATGCCCAGAATTCAAATCTAAATCAAGCCATTGTCAATACAAAAAACTTGACAGCGACGGCAAATGAAGAGATTGCAAAGTTATCTAATCGCATAGATTCTTTATTGTTGACTGTCAATGAACCAGATGGATTATTAGAGAACACCAATGAAAGAATGAAAGATATTGAGGGAACCTTAGTGAGTTTAGATTCTACGATGATCAGTCTTAATCAAGTTCTAGCAAAAGTGAATAATGGCGAAGGAACCATTGGTAAGTTAGTTAATGAGGATAGTACCTATAATCAGCTTAATGCCTCTTTGAAAGAGCTTGAATTACTTTTAGAAGATTTTAGGGTACACCCGAAGCGATATACTCGCGTTTTGAGTAAAAAAGAAATTCCATACGAAGAGAATAAGTAATAAAAAAGCCCTGGAAAATATCCAGGGCTTTTTTATTTAAAATATGCTTACTTCTCTTTCTAAATCGATGTCATAAAGCTCTTTTATGGATTGTGCTATTGTATCTGATAAATCATAAATTTCTTGTCCGGTAGCATCTCCGAGATTAACCAAAACTAAAGCTTGATCCTTGTGACATTGCGCTTGACCTCTAATATGTCCTTTCCATCCTGCTCGATCAATCAACCAACCTGCGGGAACCTTAACTTGATTATCGTCCACTTCATAATACACTATATCTGGATACTTCTCCTGCAGTCTAGTTAACAAAGCTCGACTTATAATAGGATTTTTGAAGAAAGAGCCTCCATTTCCCAAAACTTTAGGATCTGGGAGTTTGGAAGATCGTATGGCAATAACGGCATCAGAAACATCTCTGATACTAGGATTAGCTATACCCTTTTCAGCCAACGTGCGCTCAATAGCCCCATAAGAAGTATTGACTTGGGCATTTTTTTGGAGACGGAAATAAACATAAGTGATACAAACTTTGCCCTTTAGTTCCCTTTTAAAAATAGAATCTCGATAGTCAAAAGCACAATCAGTATTTGACATGGTCTTGAAAGACTTTGATTCAAAATCAAAATAATCCACTTGACTAATCACATCTTTTACTTCTACACCATAGGCCCCAATATTTTGTACTGGACTGGCTCCTACAGAACCAGGTATCAAGGATAAGTTTTCAATTCCTGCATAACCTCGGTCTATAGTCCAAAGTACGAAACTATGCCAATTCTCCCCTGCAGCAACCTGAAGGATTACCTCTTGATCATCCTCTTCAACACAAGTTATCCCTTCTAGTAGATTATGAATGATCAGTCCATCAAAATCTTGAGTAAATAACACATTACTCCCTCCTCCTAGCACCAAAAACTTGGAGTAATCAGCAACTGGAATTGAAGGCAAAATAGCAGGATCAGTTAACGCTATATAAGCCTTAGCCTTGGCCTGTATTCCAAATGTATTATATGATTTTAATGAAACGTTATCTTGGATATTCAAACTCAATATTTTTGAAGACTATGTTTATCAAAATAGGCAAAACCTAAGAGACCTTCCATGACCTGCAATTGAATCCGATCATTAGGTTTTAAGCTAGATACTATACCTTCTGGAGGTAGTCTAAGCACTAGTTTACCGTATCCTGAATCTAAAACAACTTTATAGGTATCAGGAGTTTCCAAATCAAAAGGACTGATACCTCTACCTTCGAAGTATGGAGTAGATTCTAGGACTATAAATTCTTTTTTTAACGTTGGGACTGCATTGATTCTATTGATTAAACCACTGAATCCCGGTCCTGCACAAATCCCAAATATTAGCATGAGCACACTCAATCGAAGTCTTTCTGAAGGCAGTTGTGTTTTTTTAAATAAAAAAGCTGCTAGGCCTAATCCTGCTAATCCTCCAAAAACAAGGGTCACCATCCAGAAGTATTTAGCTCTGATATACAAATCTGTGTACACTAATTCACGCGCACTCAAACTGAGTAAGGCAAAGAATGTGAGCACCATTAGTATTATCCTTAGCTTCTGGTTAAAAGACATGATTATTTCCAACTAATATTGTATAAACATACAAAATATGCCGGGGATAGATAGTCTTAGATTGAATTGAACTGTAGATTAGCCAATTGACTATATAGACCGTTCGTTTCCACTAAGTCTTGGTGCTTACCTTGTTCAACCACTTGGCCATCCTCTATAACATAAATATTATCTACCTCGCGGATAGTTGCTAGTCTATGAGCAATGATAATGGAAGTTCTACCTTCCATCAACTTATCCAGGGCTTCCTGAACTAACTTTTCAGATTCTGCATCTAATGCAGAAGTGGCTTCATCCAATAAAAGTATAAGTGGATCATTTAGAATCGCACGTGCAATAGCAATCCGTTGTTTTTGCCCTCCGGATAACTTTATACCTCGCTCCCCTACCAAAGTATCTAGACCTTCTGGAAATTTTGATATAAACTCCCATGCATTTGCTTGCTTTGCCGCTTCAATCAATTCTGTCTCAGTAGCATCAGGCTTGCCGTATAATATGTTTTCTTTTATACTACCTCCAAACAATATTACCTCTTGAGGAACAATAGCAAAAAGATTTCTATAGCGTTGGAGGTCATAGGATTCTATTGGCATATCGTCTAGTAAAATATTTCCAGAATCCCATGTATAAAAGCGCTGTAGTAATTGCATGACAGTTGATTTTCCAGCACCCGATGGACCTACCAAAGCAATCTTTTCTCCCGCTTTTAATTCTAGATCTAATCCTTTTAAAACAGGTACATCCTCTCTTGTAGGATATTGAAAATGAACTTGATCAAATTTAATATTACCCAAAATATTTTCTAGAGGTTCAATTTGATCTAGGACTTGAGTTTCACCCGACTCATTTAAAATATCTCTAATGCGCTCCGTAGCACCCATTGCTCCTACTAACTCAGTGTAAAAATTACCTAAGCCAGCAATAGCTGTTCCTATAAATACCGTATATGAAAAGAATGCAATCAAATCTCCATTTGAGATTAAGCCATTTTGTAACATAATAGCCGCTCTCCAAATAATAAAGAATAGAGCACCAAAAAGTATGGTGATAATAAATGCAGCAAAAAGTGCACGAGCTCTAGCATATTTCATGGATATATGAACAGAGGTCTGAATACTTTTACCATATCGTAAGGCTTCAAACCACTCATTTACATAAGACTTTACGGTCTGTATGCCCTGGAGGGATTCATTTACTATATTATTTGAGTTAGCCAATTCTTCTTGTCTTGCCTTAGAAAGGGTTCTAATTTTTCTTCCAAAAAACATGGCTAAGCCTACTACTGGAACAAAAGTCCCAAGCATTAATAAAGCAAGACGAGGCGTTGATAATCCTAAAAGGATTACACCAGCAACAAGAATAATAATTTGACGTACAAACTCTGCCAAAGTAATGGAGAATGTATTGTATAGTTTCTCCACATCACCAGACAATCGACTAATCAGCTCTCCAACATTGCTCTTTTCAAAAAAGACTACTGGTAAGGTAATTACTTTGTTATATAAGGCTTTACGCACATCAGCAATTCCATACTCACTTACTTTTGCAAACAACATAACTCTAGAATATGAAGCAACACCTTGCACAGCTATTAGCACCAAAAGTGCAACACCTAATTGCTCTAAATCCAAGCCATAGGTTCCTTCACCATTAGCGGTATCCACCATATCTCTGAATAATTGTGGAAAAACCATGAATATGATAGAACCTAAAAAAAGTAATACCATTCCAATGATAAATTGCAGGCGGTAAGGTTTAATGAAACGAAAGATTTTGACCGCCTCTTTAAACTGTTCTTTACTAGGCCTCTTTTTCTGTTCCTCTTGTTCCTGCTGATTTTGACTTGCCATAATACTCTTGTCGAATTAAATTACACACAAAGGTAATTTTATAATTCAGCAGTAAATACAATACCACACTTAAATTGCATGAATATTACAATATTTTATGCATAGAACTGATTGGTGGCAATACAAAACCGCTTATCCTTCAAAAATTAAAGTAAGATTTAAACGGATATAGTATAATGAGTATATTGCATAAACGATAATCCAAGATGCGTCCTTACTATATTCCTCGAGATAAAAGTTGGCTTGACTTCAATGGTAGAGTGCTTGCAGAAGCATCTAATCCACATGTTCCTTTGTATGAGCGCATCAAATTCTTAGCTATATTTTCATCTAATTTGGATGAATTCTTCCGGGTCAGAATCTCTGCTTTAAGGCAATTCAAAAAACTACGTAAAAAGGCTAAAGAACAACTTCCAATTAAACCAAAAAAAATTCTCAAAGAAGTATTAGAAACGATCAACCAACAACAAGAAGCATTTGGACGCATTTTTTTTGAGCAAATTGTGCCCGAATTACAAGCTAATCACATTTATCTAAAACAGGAAACAGCATATACGGAGGAAGAATGTCAGGCTGCAACAAACTACTTTAAGCAACATCTAGCCAATCATATTCATATTCACCCCTTATCTTCAAATGAACAAATTCCCTTTTTGAATAATAAAGGATTATATTTTTTAGTCTCCATTGAATCGGAAAGCGACCCTTACTTATTTGCTTTCCCAGATGCAGACCGATTTATATTATTAACTGAGGGTCAGTCCACAACTATTAGCTTTATTGACGATGTAATCAGAGCTAATTCAAACAGCCTATTTCCGGGACAAGAAATACATGAAATGATTTCAGTTAAACTTTCAAGAGATGCTGAAATTTACATTGATGATGAATTTTCTGGTGATTTATTAGACAAAATCAAAGCAGGTGTAAGTGCAAGGAACTTTGGATTACCTACACGCTTCTTATACGATCAATCTATATCCAGTGCATTATTGGAAAGGGTAGTAACTATATTCGATTTAAGTACGCAGGATTTAATACCAGGTGGTCGATACCACAACTTTCATGATTTATTTAGTTTCCCAAATATTGGGAGCCAAAATGAAAAATTAGTTTATCCCCCACTTCCTCCTCTAGATCATGAATCATATGTCGAAGGAACTCCTCTAAAATCTTGGATTCAAGCGGAAGATAGATTCCTTCATTTCCCTTACCACAAATTTGATTATATCCCACAATTGGTGGAAGAAATGGCGGAAGTCGAATCAGTGCAAGCGGTTAAAATAACACTATACAGAATTGGGAATAAAAGTCGATTAATCAAGGCCCTTATACATGCTGCAAAAAAAGGTAAACAAGTATTTGTTTTTATTGAAGCTAAGGCCCGTTTTGATGAATCCTCTAATATGTATTGGGGTCAACGGCTTAAAAAGGCAGGCGCTCAGGTGGTATATAGTTTCCCGGAAATAAAAGTACATGCCAAAATCCTCCAGATCCAATGGCAGGATGGTAATTATATTAGTTATATCGGAACTGGAAATTTCAATGAAAAAAATGCTACTATTTATACTGACTTTGCACTATTGAGTGCCGACCTTACCCTGGGAGAAGATATAGCTGAAGTATTTGCTTTGCTTGAAGGGAAAAGAGTCCTACCTAAGCATTCCAAAATTAAAATCGCTCCTTTTGAATTAAGGTCTTTTTTAGAAAAGCATATCCAGGCAGAACAGGAAAAAGCACAACTTGGTCAACAGGCGATTATCAAAGCTAAACTGAACAACTTAGAAGACGAAAGCATTATTGCTCTATTAATAGAAGCTGCACATGCAGGCGTTCAAATTGAATTACTGATTCGAGGTATTTGTTGTTTGGATCGTGCTGCACATCCAAACATTGAAATCAAACGAATGGTCGATCGATACTTGGAGCACTCAAGGATGTATTATTTTTACGCTGGGGGTGAGGAAATTATTTATATCTCTTCTGCTGACTGGATGAGCCGCAATTTGGATAGACGAATAGAGGTTGCCTGTCCAATACAACAAGAGCAGTTTAAGTCTCATCTTTTGAAGATTTTCGATATGCAGTGGCAAAACAAAAATAAAACGGGACCACATTTTGAATCTTTTGAAGACAAAACATTCATTGGTGGAGCTACAGCACAAGATTTGATTTATAAGGATCTATTGTAAGTGGGTTCAACCATATCACTTCATTTCAACTATATTTTAGAATAAATCCAATTAAAATAATTGTTTTACACATAGCGAATAAGCACTTTTTGGGATTATATACCTAGATATTATGCTCTAATGATGAATCAACACACCCAATTAGCTTGATTTAATTGTATATTTGTGCTTCAAAAGGAATTTATGAGTACACCTTTGTCCAGAGCCAAAGTCTCCAGAGCAGCCATCCAGAGAATCCACACGGCCATGCGCCACCTTTTTATTAGAGGACATTATAAACCATTAGGTGCTTCGGGAGCCGCTATGATCGAAGCTTTGCTCACCATCCGTCCAGAAATATATGGATCCATTGTAGACCAAGAAAAAGTTGAACTAGATGGTTTCTTATATATTTTTCAAAGACTACCAATAGGAATCGAAGAATGCAATAATATCAAGCTTATTTCCAAGGAAGGTTTTGAAGACTCTACTTTTGAGGCTATTGTTCCAGATAAAAGACGAAGAAACTGCTATCGAGTTGATAAAGATCAGATGCTAATTGAGATGACTCGTGGGCGCTCTGATATCTATGATGTGCTGACGCATTTGACCTTTATGTATATGGAGGCAGAAAAAATCCGACAGAATAGTATGGATTCTAAGCATGTTATAAAAAGAGAATGGATTCGCTTAGAGGAGATTATTGAGATGGAAAGACGGGGTGAGGAATATAATAAAGAAAGGGCATATAGCTATCTTTCAACCATATTAGGTAGAACATTTGAGGAGACTTTAGAGGCTGCAAAAAAATTTGAGCAGGCCGCAGAAGTTAATAGCTTATTCCATATAGCCTATTGGTTAGGGAAAAAATCCATTGAAGAATTCAATGGGAAAACAGCTAGAGAAATCAATTTTTCATCCTCTTTAAGGGAGCGTGTGGGCTTTCATACCTACGGAGAGAAATGGGCCTCCACCATTAAGGAACAGTTGTGGAATTCTAAACTCAATAAAAATCCACTGCATATCATTTCATCCAACCCACATTCTATTATGAATATCCTGTTTGGGCAAGCAGCATTAAAGCGGGAGTTTCCAAAGTTAGATGCCATTGATATTGCAATGGAATTGAGTAAGTCTGGAAATGGTAAATTGAGGAAAAAGGTGTCTGATTTTGCCAAGAAACATGGTATGACCGAAATCAAGGATGATAGCGGTAGTAACATTTATGTTCAGATATTTGATACGTCAAAAATAGATACGGATCAAATAAACCAAGCTCTAGGAACAAATTATCAAACTGGGGATCAAACACCTGTCATCTTTAATATGGATTATGCTTTTGGAGAGCAAGCTTTTGAGACCATGGATGAGCTACTCAAACCATTTGAGACTAAAGGGCAAAAACAGCTTATGAATATTGAATCTATTTCCATCATGGGTAAAGCAGGTATTCTCATTGGAGGTAAGGGAGACATCATGATTCCTGATTCACACGTATTTGAGGGATCCGCAGATAACTACCCTTTTGAAAATGATCTAAACTTAGATGATTTCCAAGATCAAGGTTCGAGCATATATACTGGGTCTATGGTTACAGTCTTGGGGACCTCACTCTCCAATAAGGATATACTTCGATACTTCCACAAATCTTCTTGGAAGGCCATAGGAGTTGAAATGGAAGGAGCGCATTATCAAAAAGCCATTCAGGCCGCTTCGAGAATAAGGAATAATATCTCAACCGATATTAAAGTAAGGTACGCCTATTATGCTTCGGATAATCCATTGGAATCAGGTCAAACCTTGGCATCTGGAAGTTTAGGCATCAGTGGGGTAAGACCTACCTATCTAATTGCAAAAAATATTTTAAGAGCTATATTTAAATAAAAAAGACCCGGAAATCCGGGTTTTTTTATTTTTAGTCAAACGCAAATAAGCAAATGCTTGTTTGGTTTACATATCAAACCTTCATTCATGCCAAGTTTTAAAACTCTTTGCTGGCTACCTGTTGTACTATTCGTTTTTGCTTGTAACGGCAAAGCACCGAAGCAATGGACTGATTTAAATTTAACCGTTCCACAATATGATCGATTGGAATATTGGGCTGCCCATCCACTCAAAACAGATTCCTCTGATTTAGTACCCTTAGATTTAAAAGACTACCGAACTTTAAAAGAGGCAGATGTTTTCTTCCTCTACCCTACTATCTATTGGCAAAAAAGAAGTGATAAATTATGGAACGCACCTATTGATGACCCAAAATTAAATGAACGAATTGATGCCGCTTCATTAAAGAATCAAGCCAGTATCTTTAATGCAGTGGGTCGGGTTTATGCTCCAAGATATAGACAAGCACATATTGATGCTTATTATGCCAAAGATCCTGGAGCGGCAGCCAAAGCATTTGAAATAGCCTATGAGGATGTAAGAAAAGCATTCCAATATTATTTAGAACACTACAATAAGGGAAGACCATTTTTTATTGCATCACATTCACAAGGCACTACTCACGGTATGCGCTTAGTCAAAGAATTTATTGATGGAACTGCCTTAGAAGATCAATTAGTAGCAGCTTACTTAGTAGGTATTGGCGTACCAGCATTTTATTATAATTCCTTAGAACCTTGCACCTATCCTACAGAAATAGATTGTATATGTAGTTGGAGGACCTTTCGAAGAGGATATTACCCTAAAGATCACTTCAGCTATTTAAGCGATTATATTAATACCAATCCAATTAGTTGGACAAATGAAGCTGCATCTACCGATATGCATAAAGGAGCCATTTTGTACAATTTCGACGCCTTGGAAGCAGGAATTTGCGAAGCCGAACAGCATGAAGGCCTTATTTGGATGGATAAACCCAAATTCAAGGGATCTGCATTTTTTGTCCAAAAGAATTACCACATAGGAGATTTCAACCTCTTTTATTTAGATGTTCGGGAAAATGCAATAAACCGTTTAAATACCTGGTTAGAATTGAATAAAGAGATTCGATAATCACCGTTATGAGAATACTGGTTTTATTTCTATTTATCCTCTGTAGCTACGCTCTTCCCGGACAAATTGTATGGGAACACCACTTTGGTGGTACTGCCACTGAGAATATTCTCCACCTATGTGCAGGCAGCGATGATACCTTTCTAGCTGTAGGCTACACTACTTCTGACGATATTGATATTATAGACCCAAAAGGACAAGCGGATGGACTGATGATATTTATGAATGAAAGCGGAAATATTTTATGGTCTAAAACTGTTGGAGGTTCTTCTAATGATCAACTTCGTTCCGCAGTTCAGCATCCTTCTGGTGAATGGTATGTAGCAGGTATTAGTAAGTCATCAGATGGTGATATTGATCAGGGTGGAAATAATACTGACCAAGGTTTATTGTGTAAATTCAGTGAATCCGGTGAAAAACTATGGTGTAAAGCCTATGGCGTTTTAGAGGATGATGAATTTTTTACCATCAGTATATTAGACGATAATCGCTTATTGCTCAGTGGAGCAGTAGATAATGAAGATCTTTTTATTAGTTCTACCGTTCATTCAAATCAAGACTTTTGGCTTGTTGAAATGGATAGTAGTGGACAAGTAATCTGGGAAAGAAAATACGGTGGTAATGATTGGGACCAAGCCTTACATCATACTACCGATGTACAGGGGAATATATATGTGACAGGCTTTTCGTATTCAACTGATGGAGATATTACTACCAGCTATGGCTTGGAGGATTCTTGGACAATAAAAACAGATGCCTTTGGAGCGCTCATTTGGCAACAAAGCTATGGTGGTTCTAGTTTAGATCAAGGCCGGCATTTACTTTGGGTTGATCAACGCCTTTTTTTAGCCGGAAGGACCTTTTCCAATGATGGAACCTTCAACAATCAACTCATTGGCCAAGAAGATGGCTTTATTATGGAGTTGAATCCTTTTGATGGGTCTATACTTCAACAACATGTAAGTGGTGGCGTACTAAGTGACCGAATTAGTGCTTTAAGTTGGAGTGGACATTATATACTTTCGACTGGATATACTCGCTCTGATTTAAATGGAAATCCTAGTTTAGGTGGAGCAGATTATTGGTTAAGGGCATTTGACCTGAATCTTCAACAACAGTGGACAAAAACTTTCGGGGGAAGTAATGAGGACATTGCTCAATCGATATTACTAGGCCAAAATCAAGGACTAATTCTTGCTGGAAGTTCATTTTCGAACGATCAAGACGTGTCAGGTAATTACGGAGGATCTGATGCATGGATCTTGATGTATGATACCGCCAATTCTTCTAGGAATCAAGCGTCAAAAAATCCAACTTATCAAGTATTGGAAGATCGTGTACTTATAAATGGGGTTGCGGATGGTCCTTACCGATATAGCTTTTATCAAATTGATGGGAAAATACTATCTTCGGGCCTTCAGAAAGCTATAGATGGGAGTCTAAATATAGAGGAGCATCAACTTATAAGAGGTGTACTATATTTGCAACATATGAAGCAAAGCAACCTTAAATACGGTTTAAAAATTTTTAGGTAGATGAGACTTATAGCCTATTTCAACGAATTGAAAGCCAACAAACCGACCATAGCGATAGCTTGGGTATTAGTGCTTGGCTTTGTTTTTTATTTGGCTATGCAAATCTTACAAAGTCAAATATCGCCAGAGTATGCCATACTAAAAGAGGTTATCAAGAAATTTACCATTGTTATTAGTATTATTTGCTTGATAACCCCTGTGAATATTCTATTCTATGCTGTAGCGCAACGTATTAGAAGAAAGTAATTAATACGTTGAAAAGCCGCGCTCTAACTCCACTATTTTGGTAAAACCAAGCATCTCCATTTTAGCTGCTGCTTTGGAAGATCTTACACCTCCTTGGCAGAACATGTAAACTGTCTTGTTTTTATCTAGAGTATTTACCTCAGATTCAAATCCTGCATCCTTAAAGTCGATATTGATAGCACCTGGCACAGTTCCTGAATTAAACTCGGCGGGTGTGCGTACATCTAAAATAATATACTCAGACTCATCTTCTGTAATGGCCTTTTTGAATACATCGGGACCAACTTTTTCGATCACTTGTACTGAAGTTGCCTGCGTTTCTTGACTTTGTTCTGTCTTAGTTTCACATGCAACTATAAGCACTAAAGTAAAGGCTAAACCTAGGATAATTCTCACCATGTTGTTATTTGTTAACTTGTTTTACGTGAATAATATTAACTGGACAAGCTTGAGCAGCCTTAATATTTTCCTCTAATTCCTCATCTCCTACTCGAGCGGTATACATCCCTTTTTTATCTTTTCCTCCTATTAAAGTCACCTTTCCATCTTTTTTAGACATCCGCCACCTGTTGTATGCGAATTCTACGCAGTAGTTACAACCGATACATTTTTCTCGTTGATGTGAAATGATAACCATATTATTTGGACTCTACCAATTTATAGAATTTATCTGAAGGACGAAGCTTTTCGGTAATCGGAAAAGTAAACAAGTCTCCTTTTACTGCCTTATCTACATCTTTATCATCAACCTTGATGGTTTCTAGTTCCATTTCAACAACTCCAGTAGTAGGACCAGTAATAAGAATCTTATCTCCTTTTTTAACTGATTGTGCTTCCATCCGGACTTGACCAATCCCAGCCTTAGTATAATAATGATCTACTTTACCTAGGAACACTTTCTTTTGGGTAGCTTGAGAGCCATGTCCCTCTGTCCATTCACCTAGTTTTTGTCCTAGTAAATATCCACCCCAGAATCCTCTGTTGTAAACTTTATGCAATTGAGCCATCCAATCCTCTACTTTTTCAGGTGAATAACTTCCATCATAATAACTATCTATAGCTTCCCGATATGCTCTTATCACTGTACTTACGTATTCTGGAGCTCTACCTCTACCTTCTATTTTGAGCACTTGAACACCTGCATCTATCATCTGATCTAAGAAATCAATGGTACATAAATCCTTAGGTGACATGATATATTCATTATCAATCATCAATTCATTACCATCTTCATCCTTAACAGTATATTTTCTTCTGCAATTTTGCACACAAGCGCCCCGATTAGCAGAAGAGTTAGCTGTATGTAAACTCAAGTAGCATTTACCTGATACAGCCATACATAAAGCACCATGCCCAAACACTTCGATGCGTACTATCTCTCCATTAGGTCCTGTGATTCCTTGTTTTTCTACCTCATCAACAATCAATTTAATTTGTCTAAGGCTCAATTCCCTAGAAAGAACCATGACATTAGCAAACATGGCATAGAACTTGACAGTCTCTACATTTGTAATGTTCAATTGAGTTGATATATGAACATCTACACCTTGAGAGAAGGCATATTGGATTACAGCATGATCAGCGGCAATTACAGAGGTAATACCCACTTCTTTTACTGTATTGATGATTCGCTTAATGATTGATAAATCGTGGTCGTAAATGATGGTATTCAGCGTAAGGTAAGTTTTTACTCCAGCTGCATTACAACGATCGGCAATTTCTTTGAGGTCTTCAACGGTGAAGTTTATACTTCCCTTTGCACGCATATTCAACTGATCCACTCCAAAGTAAATGGAATCAGCCCCACTGTTTATGGCAGCCTGTAAAGCTTCCCACGAACCTGCAGGTGCCATAAGTTCTAATCTCTTTTCGCTTTGCTTCATCCCACAAAAATAGATAAGAGCAAGGAAAATTACCGGTTAATGGTCTACTTTTTTCTAAAAAGGATTGAACCGGACTAATCTAATGTTTCTTGAATAAACTGTTTAAGGTCAGCAGCCTCCCAATTGAACAGCTTACCTAAGTTGATCAGGAGTTCTAAATTTTTTGCAGAAATTTGACTGTCTGTCCGCGTAATAATCAAAGTAGCTTGGATAATTGTTTCTTGTTGCTTCAAGCTTAATCCTTTTTCCAAGCCATTGAAAATATCGTCTAAACTCATTTTCACCTCTTGATGTAGTTGTACTCTATTAATTAGCCAGGACTTGTTTAAATGTGCTATGGACAACTTTTTCAGCACTTGATTCATCATTTTAACATCGGCTAACTTATAGTCGGCCTTATTAAAAGAAGCTAAAATCATTAAGTCATAGAGAATTCGAAGGTATTCTTCATCCATACGTGTACGGATTCCCTCAACTGAAAGTTGATTGGGAGTCTGCGTGCGAGGTTTCTTGAACAAAGAGAGTAGTTGTTTCTTCACAACACCTGTGTTTTCGGTTTTTTTCACCTTGGTGGACCAAGTTGAGATTTTGTGTTCTTCAAGATAACAAAAAAACAAACCATAAAAAAACCCCTCCTATTCGTTAATAATCAATAGGATATCTACTCGTCTATCTTTTCTTTTGCCCGAAGACAACTCTGATCCAACTAAGGCCCCTGCACGCGTACTTCCATATGCCGTACTTTCCAGGATATTTTTTTCTACGCCTATACCACATAAGGCTTGCTCAACCTGTTTAACTCTTTCTTGTGAAATCCTCATACATTGTTCAGGACTACCCACCTGATCTGAAAAACCAGCCAGTACAATTTTGCTAATATCTTTGCCAGATAATAAGGTTTTAAGTTGAGTTAATTGTGCAAATGAAAGCTTACTACTTCCTAAGTCAAAATATACAGATTTATTAATTATGTTTGCTGTATTTTGATCTAAATCTTGAGCGAGTTCCCCCGAATAATGATCAGCCACACCAATAACGAAACCGAAGGTTTTTGACTCATTGGCCTTTATCCATACATCATTCCATTGTAGCACAACTGCAGCATCCCGATAATCATGCTGTTTAAGGTCCCAATCCCATAATTGATCATTTAAGTCCCTATAATCTCCACATATAATACTATCTGGATTAGTTCCACTGAATTGATCATCTATTCCACTTAATATAGCTGTTAATGCTGCTGGATTTCTTTCATCCTGAAATAAGGTAATATTATAATTCGCTCCATTGGGTGCAAAGGTACTGGCATTAACTATTTGTTGTTGATTATAGGTCATTCTGCAAGCATCATTATCATCTAATTTGAAATCTAAGAATTGCGCAAATCCCATTTCAAAATCCATCGGACTATTATTTTGTACTAGATATTTTACCATAAAAGATCGCACTTGTTCTCCTTGCAGAGCAGCTTGCCCGAGAGAATTGAGTGGAATGATTTGCTCTTTGATTTGTATTGCAGCGAATTGAAAATGATTTTCTTGTATCAAAACACCTGCACTAATGACTTGTTCGGCCTTTGATTTGAGGAGAAAAACCCTTTCCCTAGTGCGTTGCATATTGGTCGCGTACCTATAGCCTCCTTTTGGGTTTTTGACTCTGACCAAAAAATATGAGGTAGGTTGTGCATTTGGATACCCATAGAGTATTTGTTTACCATTAACCCCAAGTCCAAATCTACCATCAAAACCATCAGATTCTGTAGTCTGTGCCCAACCATCAATAGTAAGAACTAAGCAACAAAAGGAAAAGATGCTTAAAATTTTTTTCATAAAAGCAGAGGTGTTTATTGATCTAAAACTTATCATTCAGGCATGAATTACCTTCTTTTTTAGACGAATACTTAGGAAATATTAGAGGAACAGTGGCTCAAGATATTATTTGGAGGCTTCTTCTGTTTTACTTGAATACTGTACAGCTTGCTTTAGTTGCTTTACTTCCTCATCCGTTAAATGACGCCACTTTCCATTAGAGATCCCTTTTAGACTTAAGTGCATAATTCGAGTCCTTTTCAGGCGGCTAACCTTATAATCAAAGTATTCGCACATTCTTCTAATTTGGCGATTCATTCCTTCCGTTAAGATGATTGAAAAATTATTGGCATTTATCTTTTTGACGCTACACTTCTTGGTCATAGTACCCAAAATAGGCACACCATTAGACATACCTTTTATAAACTGATTAGTTATAGGTTTGGTTACCGTAACTATGTACTCTTTTTCATGAGCATTCCCAGCCCGTAAAATCTTATTGACTATATCACCATCATTGGTCATTATAATTAGACCTTGGGAAGGTTTGTCTAATCGTCCTACAGGAAAAATTCTTGATGGATAATTGATGAAATCAATAATATTGTCTTTGTCCTTTAGGTCAGTTGTACAAGTAATGCCCACAGGCTTATTAAGCAGTAAATAAACCAGTTCCGTTTGGGATTCAATTGGATTATCATCAACTGTTACGCGATCTCCAGCCTCTACCCTATTTCCTTTTTTGGCCAACATGCCGTTGATCTTGACCCGCCCTTCATCTAGCAGTTTATCTGCTGCACGACGAGAACAAAAGCCCGTGCTACTAATGAATTTATTGACGCTTATTGAATCCATAATCTATAAACAAAGGTAGCCTTTTTCCAGTAATTCAAGCTGCCACTTGCTATGCTAAAGAAGCCCGTTTTGCTTCTCTGTTTACATAGTAATCAAACTTATTAGGAGGATTAATAGTAATATCCACTTCCGATTCAAATATTGGATGAATGAATTTCAAACCACTAGCACATAGGAATAGACCTTTAGCAAAAAGGATCTTGCCAGATTCACCATATAATTTATCGCCTAGAATAGGATATCCAAATCCACTTAAATGTTTTCGGATTTGATGGGTGCGACCTGTTAACGGCCTGACCTCTAGCACAGACAAATGACTAAAACGCTTGGAGGGTAATACTTTTACACTTTCCACAATAGTTTCAGCAGGTTTATCCTCAATAGGGTCATTTATAGAATGGATATCATCTGGAAATGCCCCAACTACCACGAGTTTGTAGGTTTTAGTTATTTGCTTATCTGCAAACATTTGACTCATTTTTAACTGAGCCCTTTTTGTTTTTGCAATTAATACCAAGCCACAAGTTGGTGCATCGATACGATGTACAGGATAATAAATGGGTAATTTATCCTCTTCTCCTGATTCTTTCAAGTTAAAAGGGAGGGCATTCACCAGTGTTTGAAAGGCATTACCACTAACCTGTAATCCGCCTGGTTTGTTGATAATAGCTAAGTGCTCATCTTCGAATACCACAGGAACCACCTTTTGTAACACTTTGATTGACCGACTAGATGTGCTTTTAAGCGTAATTTCATCTCCTGGCTGAACCCAATAAGCAGTAGTCGCCACAGTTCCATTCACTAAGATATCATTCCGCAGAATAGCTTTCTTGAATCCCTTTCTAGAGGGTAATAATTTAAAGATACCTTTCCCGTAATCCGATAAGCGGACTCGCTCGATATCATCAGGTACTATATGTGTTTCTATAATCTCCAATCGTAAAAATATTTTTATTGGTTGAGTTGATTCAATACTGCACGAACTGAACCAAATTTATTTAACATGGACCTAGCATCAGCTTCTTCTACACCACCTAACTCTATCACCATTTTTACTGCTCGCTCAACTAATTTATTATTCGATAATTTCATGTCCACCATCTGGTTGTTGTGTACATGACCTAAGGCAATCATAGTGGTAGTACTGATTAAGTTCAAGACCATTTTTTGGGCTGTTCCAGCTTTCATTCTGGTGCTACCCCTTACAACCTCAGGTCCTACTACAACTTCCACTTTATAATCTGCAATTTGACCAATCATTGAATTGGGATTACAACTTAATGCCCCACAAGTAATTCCATGATGCTTACAAGCCTTTAGACCTCCAATAACGTATGGTGTTGTGCCAGAGGCAGATATACCAAGTACAATATCTTTATCGGTTATTTGGTATGCTTTCAAATCCAACCAAGCCTGATTTAAATCATCTTCTGCTTGTTCCACTGCTACTCGAATAGCCGTATCTCCTCCTGCAATTAATCCGATGACTAAATCAGGAGAAACACCATAGGTTGGAGGGCATTCCGAGGCATCTAAAATACCAAGGCGACCGCTCGTTCCGGAGCCAAAGTAAAAAAGTCTACCCCCTGTTTCCAATTTCTGAATGACTAAATCGACAAATTGGCTTATTTGAGGAAGTACCTTTTGAACAGCCTGAGCTACTTTATGATCCTCCCCGTTAATAATCTTTATTAACTCTAGGCTTGATTTAGACTCTAAATCTTGGTGTTCACCACTTTGTTCTGTGATTTTTTCTATAGTCATAAGATTCCACAGTATTTACCTTAAAAAGTAAGGTATTATTAGCTTAATTCCAGTTTTCCAATAACTTTTGCTCTACTTGAGGCCATTCTAAGCGCAAGTTGATATGCTTCGCCCATAATTGTCTCATATAGGCTAATTGTTCCAGTCGAACATCATTGGCTAGGTGTTTACTGAGCCAAAAAGTAGTGGGTACTTGCCCTGCTTCCCAGGCAATCTTTTTTGCAGCTATCGCTCTAATTAAAGCTCTACCAATTGCATTTAATAGTAGCGGTTGCTGATGTTGCTCTTGAATGTGCTCTAAATAGGCATCCATATGAATTTGATCCAGATGAGCTAGTTGATCCAAGCCAATCAAAGGTTGATTCTTTTGGTGTAAGTAACTGATGAAAAATGCAGCTTCTGTATCTGGTAAAACAGAATGAACTAGTACATTTTGATAGTCTTTACTTTGGTTGGCTTGTTGAGATAATTGTATAAAAAGTGCTGTCCAAGTTCTAGGACTTAAGCCAGCTGCATTAAATTGCTCTGGAAAAAGGATTGGATATAATAATAGTTGATCGTCAATAGCTTCCGATTCAGCCCAATGCAGCCAAGATTCTAAGTCAAAATCAACTTCTATATGTAACATCCTATCTAAAATGGCTTGGTCTACCTTTTGTACAAAGTAGTCTTTCCCACTTGGATTTGCAGTTAAAATGATAAACCACTTTTCAGGTAAAGTCCATGAACTGGTTTGGTAAAATTGAAACAATTCCATCAGCGCATGCAGAATTCTAGGGTCTGCCCTGTTAAAATCATCGATGAGTAATATCCCAGGGCCTGGCTCATCAGGGACCCAAGCAGGTTTGGCATATAGCGTCCTTTTAACACCTGCTGTCTCATCTAGGAAAGGTAATCCGAGCACATCACCTGTTTCTTCAATTTGAGCCAAGGAAAGTAATTGAAAAGCGTATCCATTTTTCTTGGCTCAAATTGAAGAAACAGGTGATGTGCTCGGATTACCTTTCCTAGATGAGACAGCAGGTGTTAAAAGGACGCTATATGCCCAACCTGCTTGGGTCCCTGATG
>CAXQNQ010000184.1:0-7982 GCA_964225135.1 Mesoflavibacter profundi | reverse complement strand
TAATCCTCCTTACGATTTGAGGGTAAGCAATCAGAACATTAATAGCTTTTATAAAGAAATCGGAGATGCACTAAAACAATTCTATGGTGGATCTGAGGCTTGGATAATATCAGCCAACTTTACAGCTTTAAAACATGTAGGCTTGCGACCATCCAAAAAAATACCTTTATTTAATGGTCCGCTGGAATGTAAATTCCAAAAGTATGAATTGTATGCAGGTAGTAAAAAGGAAAAAATTCAAGGGTAATTTTAAGTGGGTATTTATGGTAGTAAGCCTATTTCTTACATACCATGTAACCGCACAAGTAAGTGCTCCGCAATACGTGGATCTTTTACCACTGCATAATCCAACCAAGTATATGGATTATAAAATTTCTTATGAACAAAATATGCCCTTCGTTCGGTCCTATATCAAATTAGAGGTGCAGGTCCCTAATTTAAGTCCAACCGCTTTCTTCTGCAGACAAGAAATAAAGGCAGACTCCAAGTCGGGAATTAAGCCAAGGTTTAGACTAGGTAGCTATGATTATGTCAATTACCTAGAAGGTAAATGATCCATTAAATCAAATCGAATAAATTATTTACTCCAGGAGTTCGACTAATCTGATACCCTTCCGCATAATCAAAATTAGCTATACGGCCGTAGGTTGCTGCTTTAGCTCTCAAATAGTCAAAAAACGCTTTAGAAGAAATGGGTGTTTGCGGTAAGTCATCATCCTGCTTTTCATCCGGATTATAAAATTGAGTTTTATAAGCCAAAATGGCCTCAATTTTTTTGTCCATATAAGGTGTAACATCTACCACAAAATCAGGGACTAAATTATGATCTTGAATATAATGATATAGTCCTTTAGGTCTCCAAGGTTTTTGTAGTTGTCCTTCCGAATTGTATGTTTCAATCTTGATCAAACCTGCGTAAAAGCAAGCATCTGCTACTAACTTCGCTGCTCTACCGTGGTCTGGATGCCGATCTGACAATGCATTCGCTAATACTATTTCTGGTTGATAACGTCTGATGTAATGAATAACTTTTTTAATGTTCTCAGGTGTATCTCGAAAAAAACCGTCAGCCATTTCAGCATTATCTCTGCAAGCCAAATTAAGCACTTGAGCAGCTGCTTTTGATTCTTCATCTCTTGTTTCTGCTGATCCTCTACTACCTAGTTCTCCCCTAGTCAAATCCAAAACACCAACTTGCTTTCCATAGGATTGATGTTTTAAGATTGTTCCTGCACAACTTAATTCAACATCATCTGGATGGACCCCTATTGCCAAAATATCCAATTTCATGTTTTCTGCTTTTAACTATTAAAAGTTACTACACTAACATATTAAATGTAAATTTGTATGCATGAAAAGACTATATTTTTTGTTTTTCTTTTTTTTAGCTCAAATCTCATTGGCCCAAATCAGTGAAAACATTAGCCTTTTACATGAATATAATCGAGGAGATGCTAGATATTCAGGAAGCTGGATTTATGTGGATGGTGCGGGAAATGAATACGGGCTAATTGGTGCTTATTCTGGAACAGCTATTTATGCATTAGACAATGATTATCCTGAACTTGGTTTTGTAGAAGGTCCAGGTTCTAATTGGAGAGAAATTACTGTATTGGGGGATTATGCTTATGTAGTTACAGAGGGATTAGGTCCTGGAGAAGGATTACAAGTCATATACTTAGGTGACCTGCCCCAATCTGTACAATTGGTCAACACTTTAGATAGTACTTTTCAAAAAGGTCATATCATTCAAAAAGCTATTTTTGAAGAAACACCATATATATATGTAGCTGGCACCAATACAACAACAGGTGTTCATATTTTTGATTGCTCTGATCCAGAGCTTCCGGTTGAGGTAGGTGTTTTTAATCCAGGCTATTACATTCATGATGTGCATATTAGAGGCAACCTCATGTTCACCGCGGCAATTTTTAATAACCTAGTTGATATCGTCGATATTTCCAATCCCGAAGCTCCAGTAGCTTTATCCAACTTTGAAGATCCAGGAAGTTTTACCCACTCTTTTTCTACCAGTCCCGATCTAAAGTACATTTTTATTGCAGATGAAAAAGACGGATACCCCATGCGTATTTGGAATATTGAAGATATTTATGATCCTTATGAAGTAGGTACCTATACTGCAAACCTTAGCAGCCTTGTTCACAATCCATATACTAATGGCATTTTTACTACTATCACGCATAATACAGAGGGATTAAGAATCTTGGATAGTAGAGACCCTGAACTGGTATTCGAGGTAGGATATTATGATACCTATGAGGGAGATAGTGGTGGATTTTTTGGTTTATGGTCTGCATGTCCATATTTACCTTCTGGCAGAATTATTGGAGCCGACCGAACTCGAGGACTAATGGTTTGGAATTTTAATGGTACTCAAGCCAGTAGAATTTATGGTCAAGTATTTGATATAAATACCAACCAATTAATCCCCAACGCTCAAATCATACTTGTAGAAGAAGACAGTATTCTAGGTTCAAATGGTACATTTAAGTACGTCAACTATGCTGGAGACTACACTCTTCAAATTACTGCGCCTGGATATCCAGAATTGGATACTATCATCACCATGATTGAGGGAGATTCATTACATACATCTTATTTTTTAGGAACTACAACCCATACCAATTCTGCAGCAAAAGAATTGATGAATATATACCCCAATCCTAGTTACTCTGGTTGGATTCAAATTCATCCTCTTCCTGCTTGTGAAGGGATAAAAGTTTATTCTAATAATGGTCAACTGGTAAGAGAATATGAATTAATCCATCATACCAATATGAACCTAAAGCTTCCAAAAGGTAACTTCAAAGTCATCCAATTCGACAATAATGGTACTATTCTATCTAGTAAAAATGTACTTGTAATGCATTAATCATCCATTACATATTATTTTAATTCAAAAAAATGAATTAAAAGACAATTGAAATCATTAGCCTTTTTTAATTTACAGTTAAATCATTTATTAAAAATTTATGAAAAAAGTTTTCTTTTTAATCATTACCATACTGAGTATCGTCCAATGTACCAAAGACAACCCTTCCAATACAGAAGAATCTAGTCAAGTCCAAGAAAATCAGATTACTCAACCGACCCAACAAGATCAATCGAATACATTTAGTCTTTATGTAAATGACCAAGATGTTAAATCGGGTGAGCAAGTTTGCCTGGATGTTCAAACTACTCATTTTAACTCGATAATATCTATGCAATATACCCTGAACTGGGACCCAAACCTTCTACAGTTTGCTAAGTTAGACAACCTTAATTTGGCTGATTTTAATGAAGGAAACTTTAATTTACAACGGGCTTCAAAAGGACAAATTATAAGTGCCTGGTTTGACCCAAATATTCAAGGCATCACCAAAGCAGATGAATCGACTATATATTCACTTTGCTTTGATGTAATAGGAAGCTCCGGATCTAGTAGTTACATTTACTTTGGGAGTGATCCTACCGTAATTGAGATGAGTGATCCAAGTGGTCAAATTGAGTTCTATAGTCCTAGAACAACCATTTCTATTCAATAAGCCCCTACTCTAGATTATCTCTTACAGATAATTTATTAAATTGTATAGACCACCTATTTCGATGTAAATCTATCAGGTGGTTATCTAATAATAATTAAAACGATATGAGAACCTTAGTTACCCTCCTGCTATTTGGTCTTCTTTCTTCGCTTCATTTACAAGCACAAGACGAAGCGAATCACCAATTATACCTAATCAAACTTGAACCCTCAGATAGTTCATACGCTTTAAGCCAGGCAAAATACTTAAGTGCTTATAATCCAACTGGTGATAATATAACGCCAAGTTTTATTAGTCCGACTAAAATCTTTGTTAGCTCAACTACTAATAAAAATGGTTACGATCAAACAGATATATTTGAATTAGACTTGGTTAAAGAGGAAAAAATAAAGATTACTTCCACATTGGAAAATGAACTGTATCCAAAAAACAGCCCTAACGCCTATAATTTTACAGCTATCCGAGAAGAAGCGGATGTTGATAGGACTAAAAGACTGTGGAAATTTCCAGTTCGGGTAAAACATGAACAAGACATGGGAGAAGCTCTTTTCCCATATTTAGGTGGCATTCAAAATTACGCTTGGATAAATAGAAATATTGCAGCTTTAGTGATTGAAGGCAATAATGAAAATCGCCTATTTTTAGGCAAAGTCACTGATAACAGCATCATATTTGTTAGCTCAGGAGTTGGTGAATGTATTTTCAAAGCCTTTGAATCTAATGACATCTATTATGTTGATAAGACTTTAGCCAATAAGTGGTTTATCAAAAAAGCTGTATTAAGTGGGCAAACAAAAGAGGATTTAGATATTCAGAGTATTACTGTAGCAGAAACATTATCCAATGTTGATCACTTTAGTCTATTACCCAATAATACCATCATATCTTCAAAAGGCTCCAAGTTGTTCATCTTAGCATACTCAAAAAGCGAGGATAAGTATACGTGGAAGGAAGTCGCTGACCTTAAACCCATTGGAATTACCAATATCCAGTATATTGAAGTCCATAGTGATTGGCAGATTCTTTTAGTAACAAATAATAAAAGATGAGAATAGTACTTTTAATTGGAATTACTTTGATTTGCACTTTAAGTGTATTAGCGCAAGAGGCAAACACTTTAGATTATTTGGAGGCATTTGAGCAATATAAGCTAGAGTATAAAATAGATCGATCTAATGAGGATGGTCCTATTACTCCAGCTGATACCATGTATATTCAATTCTTCCCTGCAGATACTAATTTCATTTGTTTGGCTGAAGTGGAAATGCTGGATCAAAAGGATACCATCACAATGCCTACCGCCAATGGGAAAATTAAACGATATATCAAGTTTGCTTACCTAAACTTTGAGCTAGATAATCAAACAGGAAGATTGTTAGTATTTAGATCCGTACAATTATTAAATAATCCAGTATATAAAGACCATCTTTTTCTTCCTTTCTACGACCAATCTAACGGGATAGAATCTTATGGTGGAGGCAGATATATGGATTTGAAACAAACAGATATTATAGACGGAAAATTGGAGTTAGATTTTAACAAATGTTATAACCCTTATTGTGCCTATACAACAGGATATTCTTGTCCAATACCTCCTGCATCCAATGCGCTAGATTTTAAAATTTTAGTTGGGGAGAGTGCTTATGGAAAAAAATAATTCAAGTATTCGCATTATTGACCAAATGGGAAGAAGCATTACATTGAATCATCCCGCTACCCGCATTATTTCATTAGTTCCTTCCATCACAGAACTACTTTCTTATCTAGGTTTAGACGATGTAATAGTAGGTATAACCAAATTTTGTATTCATCCTAAACAACTGCATAAAACGAAACAAATAATAGGTGGTACAAAGCAAGTACACTTTGATCGAATAAAAGCACTTCAACCGGATTTGATTATTTGTAACAAAGAAGAAAATTCAAAGGAGCTTATACAAGAGCTTGAACAATCAGGATATATCTTATATATCAGTGACATTGTACAAACGGAAGATGCCCTTTCCATGATCGGAGACATAGGTGCTTTGACAAGTAAAATAGATGCTGCCCAAATTTTATCAGAAAAGATAAAAACCTCTATTATTAACATCACCAAACTTAGAGGTGCTGTAAGACCTAAGATAGCCTACCTCATTTGGAACAAACCCATGATGGTGGCGGGAAACAATACATATATTAATAGTATCCTCCATTTATTGGGTTTTAATAATGCATTTAATTATATGGAGAGATACCCCTCCATAAATATGAACCAGATAAAAGAGGCAGCTGTTGATTTGGTATTATTATCATCTGAACCATTCCCCTTTAAAGCTCAACACGTAGATTATTTTCGCCAAGAACTTCCAAAATCACATATATTGCTAGTTAATGGAGAAATTTTTTCTTGGTATGGCAGTTATATGCTACAGATAGAAGATTATTACAAGACACAATTAGTACAATTTACATATCCAATATGAAGATTAAGTTATCCTGCTTGCTATTCTTTTTTTCTAGTTTTTGGCTTTTTGCACAAGAAGCTACTAGCTATATTATTCAATTTGAGCCAGGAAAACTTCATTTCAACCGATCTAATATAGTGTTTGACAACAAAACAAGATCACTTGAAACTACTCTTCTTGATTGGAAAGAAAATGAATTTTCACCAAGTTTTGCAGTCGTAACCTTCAATCAACCTATAGATCAAAATATACTAGATCATTGGAGTCAATTAAATAAATTCAGACGTGTTATTTTCAATGCCCCTGTCATAACAAGAAATACTACTCCAAATGATGAATCTTATGGAGAACTTTGGAATTTGCCCTTAATAGGTGCTCCAAAAGTTTGGTCAACGGCTACAGGAGGGAAAAATTCGAAAGAGGAAGATATTGTAGTAGCAGTAATAGATACTGATTTCGATATTAACCATGAAGATCTTTTTGAAAACATTTATTCCAATGAAGCTGAAGCTAATGGCCAACCTAATGTTGACGATGACGGAAATGGATTAATTGATGATATAAATGGGTATGACTTCGAGGAAAATATGGGTGAAATCTTCCCTGTTGGCTCAAGTCATGGAACTCAAGTAGCAGGAGTTATCGGTGCCAAAGGGAATAACAATACAGGCTTGACTGGTCTAAACTGGAATATCAAGATTCTTCCATTACGCATACTCAATTTGTCTCAATATATAGATGCTCAAAATATTGTTCGCTCCATGAGATCGAAATACAATAATGGAGATGCTAATGGAGCCTTCATAGTCGCTATAAATGCGAGTTTAGGATTCAATGGATTAAGCCAGAATGCACTTGATTTAATTTCGGAATTATATGATGACCTAGGAGAAGTTGGGGTATTGAATGTAGGCTCATTACCTAATGAAAATGTCAATATTGATACAGAGATAGATATCACAAGTGCCGAAAGTCCTTACTTAATATCAGTAACCAATACAAGTTTTAATGATCGTAAAACCACTAATGCAGGATTTGGACTTAATAATTGTGATTTAGGTGCACCCGGCGGGGATAATTTAAGAGGTATTACCACCTTGATTAACTTCGATGATTATGAATCCAATTCAGGTGGAACCTCCTTTGCAGCTCCACTAGTTGCTGGTACAGTAGGATTATTGTATAACCAGACTTCTAATTTCTTGGATTCTATAACTACAGAAAATCCGGCTGAGACGGCCTTATTTTTAAAGGATATAATTCTTAACTCAACCACTCCAATTGAAGACCTTCAAGGTAAATCAGTTTCAGGTGGTCGCCTAGATATCAATCAAGCCTTTTTGAATCTTCATCAATACTACAATGAGAACATAGCTCAAATCTCAGCAAGGGTTATTGAACCCCTGAAAATTATTAATATTTTTCCCAACCCTATATTTGCAGGTGAAGAAATAAAAATTATCTTTGCGCATGATTGCTTTGAGCCATTAGATTATTCCATATATGATTTAGTTGGTGCCGAAATTGTTCAGGGTGAAATTACCCCTGTTTTGCTAACTGCAAACCAATACGAGGGAACCCTTTCAAACCAGCTTGCAGCAGGAATTTATGTCTTAAAGTTATCGAACGGACAGCGCTTTGAAGTTTCAAAACTAGTAGTCCAATAATTGAGTGGAAGACATGTAACTATTTTGGAAAAAACTTAAACAAAAAGTTTCTCTTGGATAAAATTTACCCTATCTTTGCACTCGCAATAACACTATTGGCCTCGTGGCGCAACTGGATAGCGCATCTGATTACGGCTCAGAAGGTTGCAGGTTCGAATCCTGCCGAGGTCACTTAGAATTATTTATTTACGGAGGAGGTGAGTTTTTTCCTTCTCAGCTGTACGAAAAAGAATATACGATGTCAAAGGTATGTCAGCTATCGGGGAAACGTCCTATCACAGGAAATAATGTTTCGCACTCGAACAGAAAAACGAAGCGTC
>CAXQNQ010000183.1:0-5413 GCA_964225135.1 Mesoflavibacter profundi | reverse complement strand
TTATTCATTCTAGAGAAACAACCCAACTTTTGATTGACATATTAAGAAACTATGGTATTGGTCGATCTAGAGGAATTTTTCATTGTTTTGGTGGAACGAGTTCAGAAGCGAATCAAATCATCGAATTAGGTTTTCATTTGGGCATTGGAGGCGTATTAACCTTTAAGAAAAGCACATTACCTACTGTAATCAAAGAAATAGATTTATCACACCTGGTTTTGGAGACGGATTCGCCTTATTTAGCTCCAAGTCCCAAAAGAGGAAAGCGCAACGAGTCTTCTTTTTTAATCCATGTGGCTCAGAAATTGGCTGATATCAAAGAGTTATCCCTTGAAATCATTGCCAAACAAACAACGGACAACGCGAGACAAATTTTTGCTTCTCCCACACAACTAATTAATTAAAATTCGCATCTATTAATTGCGTAAGGATTAAAAGAGTTGTTCCTCACTATATTTAGTTAATTATTTCTTTGAAAATTCAGTTCTTTTTTCAATTTTTACGCTATTGTTCGATGCAAGTACGATTGCGTCACGATTAATATATTCCTGTTAGGAGGATTGATAGAGTTGGAGAGGTGGCCGAGTGGTCGAAGGCGCACGCCTGGAAAGTGTGTATACCCCAAAAGGGTATCGTGGGTTCGAATCCCATCCTCTCCGCATCCAAGATTTCTTTCGGGTTATATCATTCATTAAATTATAACCACTAATTGTAAAAACAATTCGTTAAACTATCTAGCTATGCGAAAGTTATTTGCGTTACTTTTTGTATTAGGGCTTGTGACCATGACTGCTCAAGCGTCTTTTGCTCAAACAGAAGATGCCAATCAAGAAATGACAGAAGAAGTTGCAACTTCAGATGAAGGTGCTACAGAAACAGATTCAACAGCTTCTGAAGCTGAAATGGATTCTACTGCTACAGTAGGAGATGCTCCTGTAGAGGAGATGGAAATGGATGCTACTGAAGAAGTAGTAGTTGAAGAAGAACAAGGAGGATTCCAAGTTCTTAAAGAAAAATTCATCGAAGGTGGATACGAGTTCATGTCTTTGGTATTGATTGCATTGATCCTTGGACTTGCTTTCTGTATCGAGCGTATTATCACATTAAACATTGCTTCAGTTAATACTGACAAACTTTTAGGTAAGATCGATGATCGCCTTAAAGCGGATGACCTAGAAGGTGCAATGGAGGTTTGTAAGTCCACTCAAGGACCTACCGCTTCTATCCTTTATGAAGGTCTTAAGAATGCTGGAAATGGACCAGAAGCAGTGGAGAAAGCTATCGTTGCTTACGGTGGTGTACAAATGGGTCTTTTGGAAAAAGGATTGATTTGGATCTCACTATTTATCGCTGTAGCTCCGATGCTTGGTTTCATGGGAACAGTAATCGGTATGATTGGTGCCTTTGATGATATCGAGGCAGCTGGTGATATTTCTCCTACAGTAGTAGCAGGAGGTATTAAAGTAGCCCTATTGACTACAGTATTCGGTCTTATCGTAGCAATTATCCTTCAAATCTTTTATAACTACATCGTTTCAAAAGTTGATGGTATCGTAAACAAGATGGAAGATGCTTCTATCACACTTGTTGATATCATGGTTGAGAATGGTGTATTCAAGAAATAAGGAATTGTTTCTAATTTAAAAGATTGAAGATTATGTATAACTTTTTATCAAAAAACGGACAGGTACTAGCCCTTGTAGGTGGTGGTTTAATCGCTGTTATTGCTGCGATTACACTATACTCTACAGAAGGTGCTAATGGCTTCGGTATTGCAGCGGCTATCTTCTTAGCTATTGTTGCAGGAGCTGCCTGGTTGATTCTTGGCGCATTGAACGCTGCTAAGAATCCTGCTTCAGCAAAAAGAGGACTGATAATGTTCGGTGTTCTTGCTGTATTTATGTTGATCTTCTATTTTACATCAAATGGTGTAGAAACAGGATCACTTGCAGAGACTATGACAGAGTTCAAAGTTGGTGAATCAGAAAGTAAAATGATCAGTGGATTTGTTAAATCTGCTATCTTCTTATCTGTAGGAGCTTTCGTCTCTTTCATTGTAATGGAAATTATTAACGTCTTTAAATAAAACTGTCAATCATGGCTAGAGTAAGAGCTAAAGATAGGATGAAAAATGAGGTGAATGCCGGTTCAATGGCCGATATTGCATTCCTCTTATTAATCTTCTTTCTTGTTACGACGACTATCCTTGAGGACAGTGGTATCCTGGTAAAATTACCAGAATGGTCTGATGAGCCACCAGAAGATATTAGGTTGAATACCCGTAATATCTACTCGGTATTGGTGAATACTAATAATGACTTATTAGTGCGTAAGCAACCTATGGCATTAAAAGACCTTAGAGATGATACCAAATTATTTATCACTAACCCGAAGAAGGACCCGACCTTGTCGGATTCTCCAAAGCAGGCGATTGTATCATTGAAAAATGACCGTGGAACAAGCTACAAAGCTTATCTAGAGGTTTACAATGAACTGAGAGCAGCTTATAATGAAATTTGGGACGAACAGGCTCAAATTCGTTATGGGAAGAACTATGATGATTGCACCAAAGCAGAACAAGAAGGAATCAGAAATGATTTTCCTTTAGTAATCTCTGAGGCGGAATCTACTAGTTTCGGTGACGAAGGATAGTATTAAAAAATATGCAAGTCAAGATGTGCTAGTCACAGATTGACTTGTATGCATTAAAGAATAAAGTTATGTCAAAGTTTAACAAGGGAAAACAAAAGGAAGATCCGGAAGTATCAACGGCGTCCCTTCCCGACATTATCTTCATGCTTCTATTCTTCTTTATGGTAGTAACTGTAATGAGGGAATCAGAATTGAAGATAAAAGTGACAACTCCTCAGGCAACTGAGTTGACTAAACTTCAGGAGAAATCATTGGTTAACTATATCCATATTGGTCGTCCAACTAAGAACTACCAAGCTAAATTTGGTACTAGTCCAAAGATTCAACTAGGAGATAAGATTTCTGATATTGAAGAAATTCCATTATTCCTGGAGAATCATAAGGCTAGCGTTCCAGAGAAGCTACAATTTAAAATCACTACTTCTTTAAAAGTAGATTCAGATGTAACTATGGGTATCGTTACAGATGTAAAAGAAAAGCTTAGAAAATCAGGGCAGTTAAAAGTAAACTACTCTGCTAAGAAAAGAACTGGAGAATTATAAAAAAAAGTCCCGATTAATATCGGGACTTTTTTTTATCTCAAACGATCCATCGATTTGACAATTTTGATGTCATTCTGGATGAATCTAATGGACAAAATAATTAATACGACACTTAGGATATTAATTATGGCTGCTGGAATAGCTACACTAACGCCAGTCCAAGTGCCTACTGAAAGATAAATACCCGCTGGAAGCCCAATGGCAAATAAGACCAAAGCAACTTGTGCAAGCTTCACTTGAGTATTTCGGTTTTTGTACATAAAGGTTGCTGCTATAGTGAAGATTAGTGCCACTAAGTAAATAATCAATCCAGGAGTTCCTTCTCCTAAAGTGTATGCACTATCGGCAAAAATTCCTTCAGTTGTAGGTTCAGCTGTACTTGCTATGGCTACTCTAAATAATGAAATAGGAAGTAGTGCAGCTAACCAAAGAAGAACCGTTTGCTTTGTTTGAATCATAAATTATTAATTTTATTTTCGGCATAAAGTTAAAAAATCAAACAATTTTATCCCCTTTTATATCTTTAAAGCGTTGATATTATTAATCAAATATTCCTTATGCGCCATTGGCAATACATCACTTGGTTTGTTTTATTGATCTGGACAAATAATCTTTTGGGGCAAGAACCTTACAAAAGTACGAATGGGATAATCGTAATGGATTATTCTAATGAAGGTGTGCTAGAGGAAAAAGGAGATTCCACATTTAGATACCTATTTGGTGATGTAGAGATTAGGCAGGATAGTGTTTTTATGTATGCTGATACAGCCCTAGTACTTAATGATACTATGTTATTTGCTAATGGTAATATTTTGATTCAACAAGGTGATTCCTTAAGTATTCTATCGGAGCGATTGACTTATAATGCCAATCAAAGAAGTGCTTTATTGGATAAAGATGTAGTCTTGATTAGTTCTGAACAAAGAATGTATACACCTAATTTGTTTTATGATTTAAACACAAGGATTGCTCGTTTTGATCAAGGGGCATTATTAACGAATGATACCACACAATTGACTTCTAAGTCTGGGTATTTTGATACTGCCTTAAGTCAAGCCCTATTTAAAGATAGCGTTAGAGTAGTTGGCGATTCTTTTAATCTACAAGCTGATTCTATATTATATTTCATTGAACTCAAACGGGTTGAATTTTTATCTCCGACGCTCATTACGCATGTGGCTAATAAATTGTACTGTGAGGAAGGGTTTTATTTGGTAAATGAAGGGAAAGCTGAATTAACCAAGAAACCTCAATATGTAGGCAAAGACCTATCTGCTGAAGCCTTATTGATTAAATATGACGAAAGGCAAGGTCTGGTCCAACTAATAGATAAAGCAAGACTTAAAGATTCCCTTAGTTTGATGGAAGCTGCAGAGATTAGATACTTTGAAGAAGAGGAAAAGCTCATGCTGATTGAAGGGGTGAAGTATCAGAAGGAAGAAGTAGTTGTAACTGGGGATACCGCGTTTTATTACAGAACATTGGATGCTTATGACTTATATGGTCATGCTATGCTGACTGATAAGAGTTTTGTAGTGGAGGCTGATGACCAAATATTTTATGATGATAGTCTAGGTATAGGATATGCTAAAGGTCATGTGATTCTATCGGATACCACGAATCAAACCAGTTTATTCTGCGATTCTACCTTGATTCGCTCCTCAGGAGATTCCTTTAGCTGCTTAGGCGGTTCATTTGGTAGGCCATTTGCCTTGATTGAAGGGGAGGAAGGAGACAGCTTATTCATTGTGGCAGATACATTTTTATTGAATACTATAAAAGATACCATTAAAACTGATTCAGTTATTAGTAGAACACTTGACGCTTTTCAGGATGTCCGTGTATTTGGTGGTCAAATTCAAGCTATCTGTGATTCTTTAAGTTATCTGGACTTAGATTCACTGATGTATTTTTATGGGGATCCATTTGCTTGGTCTGATTCATCTCAATTTACAGCGGATACGATGTTTGCTCAACTCGCTAATGAATCTATTGAAAAGATTCACCTCAATAAAAATGCATTGGTCATTAATTCTCCGGATTTATTGTTTTTTAATCAATTGAAGGGACGCCAAATGGATGTTTATTTTAAAGGGGACTCTTTAGATCATTTAATGGTAAATGGTAACGTGGAGAGTATTTATTTTGTGCAAGATGAGGCATCGGCATACGTAGGTATGAATAAGATTTTAAGTGCACAGATGAAGATGTACTTTGCG
>CAXQNQ010000182.1:0-11903 GCA_964225135.1 Mesoflavibacter profundi | reverse complement strand
CTTGCTTATTACCAAGCTTTTCAAGTTTATCTTCAAGCTCTTGTTTCTCTCTTTGAAGGTCAATTAAGAGTTGGTCAACGGCTTTTTCGTTCTTCCCTGTTTTGTGCTTTGCGTAATTTAAAATCTCCTTAGCCAAGCCACTCTTCTGGGCTATTTCAAAGGCATAAGAGGAACCTGGTTTACCTACTTTAAGTTGGTAAGTAGGAGAGAGCTCTTCTTTATTGAATAGCATAGATGCATTAACTAATCCACGCGTTTTGAATGCAAAAATCTTAAGGTTGGAATAGTGTGTGGTGATGAATCCAAAAACTTTTTGATCATTCATCTTTTTCAGGATTGCCTCAGCAATAGCACCACCTATTTTCGGGTCTGTTCCGGAGCCAAATTCATCTATTAAAACGAGTGAATCCTTATCTGCAGCATCTAAAAAAGCCTTCATATTTGCTAGCCTAGAGCTATAGGTGCTCAGATCATCTTCAATGGATTGTTGGTCACCAATGTCAGCAAAAATCTTTTTGAAAATCCCCATTTCACTATCTTCCTCAACAGGAACTAACATGCCTGATTGGAGCATCAATTGGATGAGTCCAACTGTTTTCATACTGATCGATTTACCTCCTGCATTCGGACCGGATAGTACTAAAATTCTATTGGGTGGATTTAGGCTTAAATCAAAAGGTACAGTAACTTTTTCCTGTTCTTTATTCTTTATGTAGAGCAATGGGTGTACCGCTCCTTTGATCCCCATTTTAGGTTTGCCAAAGACTTTTGGCTTGATACCATTCATTGTTTTAGCTAAAGTAGCTTTTGCATGAATTTCATCGAAGTAGGCTATTAACTCTTGATAGGTTTCTAGATTTTCTATGAAAGGCCTTAAAATGGCACTTAGTTCTTTGAGTATGCGATAGATTTCTTTTTTCTCTTCGGTCACTAGGTCAAAGATGTCATTATTGACATCAATAACTTGTTCAGGTTCTATGAAGGCTGTTTTACCCGTAGTGGATTCATCGTGTATAATTCCTCGGATTTTTCTTTTGTGTTCGGAGGGTACAGAAAGCACTCTTCGACCATTTCTAAAACTCTCTATATTGTCTGTAAGCCAGCCATTCGACCGGTATGTACCAATAAGACCTTTAAAGATTTTGTCTAGTTCTCTTTGTTTGTTACCTACCTTCTTTCTGATTTTGGCTAATGCGGGAGAAGCATCTGGTTTGATTTGGTTTTGATCATCAATAACCCGTTCAATCGCTTCAATTAGGGCAGGTTCAAATTCGATAGGTTGAATCCTGTTGAAAAGTGTAGGGTAAAGTTCTTTGCGTTCATCCGTGAAAAAATGATTGAGTTGGTGGGAAGCGATCAGCATCTGGTTAATACGCCCAAGGCTTTCTTCTGAAAGCACAAAGTCTTCAATTTCAAGCATTTTGAGGTCCTCTCCAATGGCTTTATAGCTACGCATTGGAATGGGCTCATTATTGGCTGAAGCTTGAGTGAATTCTAGGGTCTCATCCAGTTTTTGGACTACGGTTGGTTTATCCGTAAAAAACTCAAGGGTTTGAATTCTATGTATACCTAATGCACCATAGCAGTATCCAGCAGCAATGGAACTTAGCTTATTAAATTCTAATTTTTCCAATAAATCCTTGGGCAAAAATTGCATATACTCTTCTTTCTACACGTATCCTTTAAACGATAAATTACAGATTGGTAACAAAGATGCTATCTTGTTGTTTTAAATAAAAGGTTGCAACTCTATATTTTTACAAAAAGAACTTTTTATGGCGGGCAATTCATTTGGCGTTTTATTTAGGATTACCACTTTTGGTGAGTCACATGGTCACAGCATAGGTGTGATTATTGATGGCTGTCCTGCTGGTCTAGAAATTGATACGAGTTTTATTCAAAACGAATTGGATAGGAGAAGACCTGGGCAATCCAAGATTGTCACCAATCGTCAGGAAGCTGATCGAGTTGAATTGCTCAGCGGGGTATTTGAAGGTAAGTCTACTGGTACTCCAATAATGCTTCAAATTATCAATCAAAATGCAAAGTCAAAGGATTATGACCACCTCAAGGATACCTTTAGACCATCGCATGCTGATTATACTTACAAGGAAAAGTATGGCTTACGAGATTATAGGGGAGGAGGACGTTCATCTGCTCGGGAAACAGCGGCAAGAGTAGCTGCTGGAGCCATAGCTAAATTGTTTTTGAGGGAAAAGGGTATACAAATAGCTGCTTATGTATCTGCCGTTGGAGCTATTGAAGTGCCTAGTGATGGTATACTTGATTTAGATCAGATAGAGGCTAATATTATACGATGTCCACATGCTAAAACTGCAACAAAAATGATTGAGTATATCGATCAAGTTCGGAAGACAGGGGATACAGTTGGAGGTGTTATTAGTACGCAAATATTGGGTGTTCCAGTAGGATTAGGTATGCCTGTATTTGATAGACTGGAGGCGGATTTAGCGAAAGCAGTATTGTCTATAAATGCATGTAAGGGTTTTGAAATTGGATCTGGATTTGGTGGGACAAAAATGTTGGGATCGGAGCACAATGATATTTTTAATACTGATGATTCTGGAAAAGTTATTACGGAAACCAATTACTCCGGTGGGGTACAAGGTGGTATCAGTAATGGCATGCCTATACATTTTAAAGCAGCATTTAAACCTGTTGCAACCATTATGCAGACACAAAAAAGCATTGATTCTTCAGGTGATGAAGTGCTTATAGATGGGAAAGGTCGACATGATCCATGCGTTTTGCCTAGGGCGGTGCCTATTGTAGAGTCTATGACCGCACTAGTTTTAGCAGACCATATATTGCGATCCAGAACAGATAGGATTTAACTTGAAATATATGATACTTTAAGAGATTCAATTATCTTTGGAAATATACTTTTACCCATAACCTATAATTATGACTTTTAATCAACAAGAAGGACATTTCTTTTTAGATCATACGGAAACTTCAGCTGAGGTTCAATCCGCATTCATTACCAAGGTTTTCCTATGGATGTTTGTGGCCTTGGCTGTAACAGGATTTACTGCTTTTTCTGTTTCAACCAATATTAGTTGGATGGAGGCTATTTACCAAACACCATTGAGGTGGTTGGTTATGTTAGCACCTTTGGCATTGGTATTTATTATTGGTAATCGTCTTGAGCGAATGGATCCAGTGATGACGACCGTATTGTTTTTTGCTTTTGCAGTACTGATGGGTGTGTCCATGTCTTTTATTTTTGTGGTATACACTGCTGCTTCAATTTACTCTACCTTCTTTATTTGTTCGGGAACCTTTGGTGTTATGGCTGCTATTGGATATTTCACGAAGCGTGATTTATCTAAGATGGGATCCTATTTATTTATGGCATTGATAGGATTGATTTTAGTGTCTGTAGTGAATTGGTTTTTGCAATCTCCTATGGTGTACTGGATTTCTTCAGGCGTAGGTATTTTAATTTTCACTGGTTTGACTATTTATGATACCAATAGACTAAAGCAACTGGCATCGATGACTGCGGGAGATGAGGAGAGAAGTCAGAAATGGGCTATATATGGTGCTTTATCCTTATACCTGAACTTTATCAATTTATTCATTTATTTACTCCGCTTTTTTGGAAGCAGAGATTAGATAGAGAAGCCAGTATTTTTGAATGCTGGCTTTTTTGTTTGAATAAAACTATTTAATGCTTTATTGGATTCATGCGTATTTACCTCAGATATATAATTGATCACTTAAGGGCTACTTGGAACTGGCGTATTGGTCTTTCCTTGTTATTGCTTTTGGCAGTTCTGATTGGGGTGAATTATAGTATTGAATTAGAGGATGAGTTGATTGATCGGAATTATGCGGAAAGTCCGCTTAGAGCTTTTTGGTTTTTTTTATTGCAGGGGGGCAGTTTTTTAGTGGCTGCTGTTCTGGTTATGCGCTTTGGACCAAAAGAGATGGCCTTTTTGAAGCTGCGGAAATTTTGGTTTTATCTGTTTTTTGTTTTTGCAGTGTATGGATTTCATCGAGGGTTTTATGGCCATATGCTTATTGGTCAAAGTTTTCCAGTTGAGATTCGCCGACCTTTATTGTATTTAATCAGTGAACTACGCAGTTTACTCACCTTGATTTTACCTTTTATTCTGTTTTACCTCTTTTACGATAAAAGGTATCAGCAGCATTTTTATGGAGTCCAACTGAAAGGAGTTGATTGGAAGCCTTATTGGATGATGCTTGGTATCATGATTCCTTTCTTATATTTCTTTTCTACAACGGCAGATTTTCAGCAGCAGTATCCGATGTATGACCGTATTCAAGGTTTTCGCTTGGCTGAATATTGGGGTATAAGTGAATATTGGGTTGCGGGGCTTTATGAGTTGCTTTATGGTTTAGATTTCTTCAATACCGAGTTGTTTTTTCGTGGGATATTGGTATTTATTTTCGTTCGATTTTTGGGGCCACATGCTATCTATCCCATTGCGGTAACCTATTGTGTTTGTCATTTTGGTAAGCCACCCGTTGAAGCTATTAGTTCTTTTTTTGGAGGCTATATTCTTGGTGTGATTTCGCTTAAGTCAGAAAATATTTGGGGCGGAGTTTTTGTGCACATGGGAATTGCCTTATTGATGGAGTTGTTTGCTTTTTTATTTGTTTGATTTTTTACGTTTAAAAGAGCGTGATTTTATGTATGCAATAAGAAGATAATTATTTAGAATAAAATCGAATAGAATTTAATACGAAGGATTGAAGGTCTCGACAGCTGTCGGGGCCTTTTACATACAGGTAATTTTCATTGTAAAAATATTGTCTGAAAATCATTTATAAATGTCTGTTTTAGAGTGTTGATTACATTCTTAGTGGGATTTATTTAACTGAGCATTATTGTTTTATTACTAAATCTCTATAACACTGAACATAATACTCATGAGAAATGATTTTAACCCTAAAGTTAGATTTTATATCCTAACAGCACTATTTCTTTTATTTAGTGCAGGAATATATGCTCAAAATGTTTTATCTGTTCCATTTTCGTATGGATTCATTGGAGTTCAAGGAAATAATTCTCAGGATGCTCAGAACATACAGACATATCCTACCCTTGGATTAGAACAATCCTTCTTTATACAAAACTCTTCTGATACCGTTTTTCAATTACAAGGCAATGATATTGCTGGGACTTTGAGGTTAATTTCCAGTACAGGTAATTATTTGGATGTTGATGGAGCTATTGTTTGGAGAATAACATCGGGCTCCGTTTTACATTTTTTTGGTTTTATTCCTTCAAATTCAAGTCCTAGCATAAATCTAACTACCATTGGAGGCTCTGATTATGTCATTGATTCCCTATCTAATTATGCTATGCGAATTAACTCGGATACTACTACAGTGGTAGATAGTACGAATATTAATGGTAATGCAGCAACCAATGGATTATTAGATGCTTTGAACGACTATTTGACTGAGGTTGGAAGTAATGCTCCAGCAGGTCCTGTTACGGCTGATGATCAAACTACAACCAATACATCACCTACTATTACAGGAACTGTAACCCTTGGAGCTGGAGAAACCTTTAGTGTAATTATTGATGGAGTAGAATATGATACTTCGTCAGGTGTAGTTATAAACGGCACAGATTGGTCTTTGACCATGCCGTATACCATGGCCATTGATACCTTCCCAATTACGGCTTCTATTTCAAATGCAGCTGGATATGTGCTTCAGGATAATGCTACACTTATAATTCTTCAACCCTCCAATTCACCTTGTACAGATCCAGATGTGCCAACCTTGTCTGGTCCAATCTCAAATACAATATGTCCAGGAGATCCATTTACCATAGGTATTTCCGGGAATTTGAATGATGCTACTAAATGGTATATATATTCTGGAAGTTGTGGAGGTACATTAATAGATTCAACAGCAAGTACAAGCTTTACGATAGCACCAAATAATACCACAACATATTATGTCCGAGGAGAAGGAGGATGTGCTTCTGGTGGCACCTGTGGTTCCTACACTGTAGTAATTGAATCTCCTGATTTTAATTATGGTGGCGATACTTTATTCTGTGTAGCAGGAGTAGATCCAGTTCCAACTATTACTGGAGTTAGTGGGGGAGTTTTTTCATCTACAGCTGGTTTAGATATTGATTCTTCTACAGGTATTATTGATTTATCTAATTCTACCGTTGGATCCTATTCCATAAATTATGATCCACCAGCTTTTAGTCAATTAGGAGCTGATATAGATGGTGAAGTAGCTGATGATCGATCAGGAAATACGGTAGCTATTTCAAGTAATGGAGATATAATTGCCATAGGTTCTAGATATAATGACGATGGCGGTGCAGATGCCGGTCATGTTCGGGTATATGAATGGGATGGTAGTACCTGGAATCAAAAAGGTGGTGATATTGATGGAGAGGCTGCAGGAGATGAATTTAGTTTTTCATTAGACATATCTGGAGATGGCACTATTTTAGTTGTAGGAGCTTTTACAAATGATGGAAATGGAGCTAATTCGGGTCATGCAAGAGTATATGAATTCGATGGAACAAGTTGGAATCAATTAGGTTCAGATCTAGATGGAGAAGCCGCAGGCGATCAAAATGGATGGTCCGTGGCTATAAATAACAGTGGAGATAGAGTTGCTGTAGGGGCTAGAGCCAATGATGGAAGTGCATCGAATGCTGGTCATGTTCGCGTTTATGATTGGGATGGAACCACTTGGAATCAAGTAGGAGGCGATATTGATGGTGAAGCAGAAAATGATTATAGTGGATGGTCGCTGTCCATGTCAAGTAATGGAAATAGAATAGCCATTGGAGCACCTTTAAATGACGGGAATGGTGGAAGTTCTGGACATGTCCGCGTATATGAATGGGATGGAACCACTTGGAATCAATTGGGTTTGGATATAGACGGTGAAGCTAGCGGAGACCAAAGCGGGGCCTTTTTGGATTTGTCTAAAGATGGAACTAGAGTTGCTATTGGCGGTTATCAAAATGATGGGGGTGGAGTGGATGCTGGACATGTCCGCGTATATGAGTGGGATGGTACTACCTGGAATCAAATCGGAGCTGATATTGATGGAGAGGCAGCTGGAGATCAAAGTGGTATTTCACTTGCTTTATCTCAGGATGGATCCACAATTGTAATAGGTGCTACTGGTAGTGATGCTAGTGGAACAAATGCAGGACATGTCCGCGTGTATGATTGGGATGGTTCAGCTTGGGTACAATTAGGAGCGGATATAGATGGAGAAGCTGCTGGAGATAACTCAGGAAGATCAGTTTCCATTTCCAATGATGGAACAAAAGTAGCAGTAGGTGCTCAAGGTAATGATGGTAATGGAAATGGCTCAGGTCATGTTAGGATTTACTCAGAAACTATCTCTTGTGAAACACCTCTTGCGATTACCATAAGCAATTTGGATGATGCTTCTTTCTCGTATTCTGACACACTGTTTTGTGAAAGTAGTGCAGATATTTCCCCTACTATTACGGGAGAAAGTGGTGGAACATTTTCTAGTAGTCCTGCAGGGTTAACTATAGATTCCAATACAGGAGTTGTAACAATTACTAGTTCTACTCCTGGGACATACATTATTACCTATACCACAGGGGGAGACTGCTCAAACTCGTCTACATTTAGCATTACTATTTTTGATGATATTGATAATCCGACAGCTTTATGTCAGAATGTAACTGTTCAATTAGATGCTAGTGGTAACGCATCTATCACGGCTTCAGATATTGATAATGGTTCGTCAGATAATTGCGGTATTTCAAGTTTATCTGTGGCTCCTTCTACTTTTGATTGTTCTAGTATAGGTTCTAATACAGTAACCCTAACGGTGAATGATGTAAATGGAAATTCAAGTACTTGTACAGCAACAGTAACGGTAGAAGATAATTCAGGTCCGACAGCTACCTGTCAAGATGTAACTCTTTCCTTGGACGATATGGGGCAAGCAACCTTAACCGCAGCACAAATAGACGGAGGGTCCACTGATAATTGTTCCAGTTTTACATTAAGTATTGCAACTGCAGATGAAAATTGGGATTGCTCCGCAATTGGGCCTAATACTGTAACTCTAACCATTACAGATAGTGGCAATAATTCAGCTACTTGTGTTGCTACAGTTACAGTTGAAGACAATATTGCCCCTACATTTGATTGTCCTAATTTTACTCCAGGGACAGCATTAACTTTTACAGATCCAAATGGAGATGGTATGTTCAATACCAATGATAATACCAATGCTGCTTTGACAGTTAATCCGAATACCTATGGAACACTTGGTTGGTATCACTCAGGAGGATTATTAATGTTTGGTACATCAAGTGGTGATTTTTCTGGAGGACCTACAGTAGATGGGTTGTTTAATATTGATGCTGCAGGAAGTTTCTCCACGCCTATGACTTTTAATACGGGTGATGTAATAGATAATTCAACTGGAACTACTGGTTGGGGAATTATTAGCAATCTGCCTGTAGGTTCCTATAATGTTGGGTTCAAAACTTCTTCGAACCATTTTGGTTATATGAACTTAACTTTTGATGGTAGTTCAATAGTGTTGAATAATGTATACGTAAATCCTGCTGCGGGTAGTGGAATTACAATAGGCGGAGGTGGTTCAAATTCATATACTACATCTCAAGATGGGAATTTAGGAGATTGTGTTTACACGGTTAGTGGTACGGAGCTAGACCCTACTACTTTAGCAGATAATTGTGTTACAACGACCTTAACTAATGATTTTAACAACTCAAATACCTTAGCAGGCGCTAACCTTCCAGTAGGTACAACAGATATAGTATGGACCATTACAGATTCATCTGGAAATTCTACTACTTGTACCATTCAAATCACAGTGACGGATGATGAACCACCAGTAGCAGTTTGTCCTGCCAACATAACAGTAGATAATGATCCGGGTTTATGTAATGCCAATGTAACATTTACTTTACCTACACCAACAGAAAATTGTGGACATACATCTACATCAGATATTGCTTCTGGTAGTACTTTCGCATTGGGTTCTACAACTGTTACAGTTACTACAACTGATAATGCTGGACAATCTGATAATTGTACTTTTACAGTTACAGTAAATGATTCTGAAGCACCAGTTGCACAATGTCCAGCAGATATTTCGGTCGATACAGATACCGGAGTATGTACGGCAGACGTTAACTTCACCATCCCTGCTCCAACAGATAATTGTGGCGCTTCTTCAACTGCGGATATAACTTCGGGTAGTACCTTTGGCTTAGGTGCAACTACCGTAACTGTTACAGCAACAGATGCAGCAAATAATACTAATACCTGTACATTCACTGTTACAGTTAGTGATAATGAACCACCAACAGTTGTAACACAAAATATTACGGTATACCTAGATGCAAGTGGAAATGCAAGTATAGCAGATACAGATTTAGATAATGGAAGTTCAGATAATTGTGCCATAGTGAGTTATACTGCTTCTCAGACTACATATGGTATTGCAGATATAGGAGTAAATAATGAGACTTTAACGGTAGAGGATGCATCTTCTAATACAACTACAGGACCTGCAGTTGTGACGGTATTAGATACCATTCCACCCAATGCAGTTTGTCAAGATGTTACATTAACATTGGATGGCAATGGTAATGCAAGCTTATCAGCTGCTCAAATTGATGGTGGATCAACGGATGCAGCAGGCATTGCTTCATTATCTATAGCAACAGCAAATCAAAGTTGGGATTGTTCACAAGTGGGCACCCATACAGTTACGCTAACCGTAACCGATAATAGTGGTAATATTTCAACTTGTGATGCAATGGTTACAATAGTAGACGATGCTCCACCTGTTGCTATTACGCAAAATATTACTGTTTACTTAGATGCCAGCGGTAATGCAACTATTGCAGATACAGATATAAATAATGGTAGTACGGATAATTGCGGGATAGTCAGTTACACGGCTTCTCAAACTACTTATGGAATAGCAGATATTGGAACAAACAATGAGACTCTGACTGTAGCGGATGCATCATCGAATACGGATACAGCACCTGCAATTGTTACGGTGTTGGATACCATTCCACCAAATGCAGTATGTCAAGATGTGACATTAACCCTGGACGCTAATGGTATGGTTACCTTGACCGCTGCCCAAATTGATGGAGGCTCCACAGATGCAGGTGGAATTGCTTCCTTATCTATTACGCTTGCAGATGGAGAATGGGATTGTTCAGAAGCGGGAATCCACACGGTTACTTTGACCGTAACAGATAATAGTGGTAATGTATCGACCTGTGATGCAACAGTGACTATAATGGATAATATTCCACCAACAGCAGTGACTCAAGACATAAATGTATATCTCGATGCTACTGGTAATGCAACTATTACAGATACAGACCTAGATAATGGTAGTTTTGATAATTGTGGTATAGTGAGTTATACTGCTTCACAGGTTACATTTGGTGTTGCAGATATTGGACCAAATGATGAGACCCTAACAGTAGCAGATGCTTCGTCCAATACAGATACAGCACCAGCAATGGTGATGGTATTAGATACTATTCCACCAAATGCAGTTTGTCAAGATGTGACATTGGTATTAGATGCGAATGGAAATGCAACATTGACAGCAGCAGACATAGATGGAGGATCAACAGATGCAGCGGGTATAGCTTCATTATCTATTGATATGGCCAATGAAAATTGGGATTGCTCTCAAATAGGGCCTAATACGGTTACATTAACGGTTACAGATAATAGTGGTAACACGGCTACTTGTGATGCTATCGTGACTGTAGTAGATAATATGGCTCCTACAGCCATCTGCCAAGATTTGACTGTGTCTTTGGATGCTAATGGAGAATTTGTATTGACGTCGGATATGGTCGATGACGGAAGTACAGATAATTGTGCTATTGCAAGCTTAGCTTTAGATCCGGATGATGTGAATTGGGATTGTAATGAAATAGGTACGCATGTGGTGACTATGACAGTGTCAGATGGTAGTGGTAATTCCTCTGTTTGTACTGCAAATTTGACTGTAGTTGATGATTCTATTCCTACTGCAGTTTGTAACGACTTGACTGTATCTATAAATAGTGCTGGTTTCTATCAATTAGATCCAGTGGCGGTAGGTGCTGGTAGTTCAGATAATTGTGATCAAACAAATTTATCTTATTCTTTGGATGAAACAATTATGCTTTGTGAGCAAGCTGGTAGTATAGTTACAGTAACTTTGACGGTTACAGATGCAGCCGGTAATACAAGTACTTGTGCAGCTGAGATTACAGTAGAAGATAATATCCCACCAACAGTACTGGAGTGTATGAATGATTTAGCTTTAACCACTGATCCAGGACTATGCACGGCTAATGCTCCATTCGAAGATTGGACTTATATCTACACAGATAATTGTTTAGCTGAGGGAATCACGGTAACAGATGATAATCCATATAACTATGACTTCCCAGTAGGTACAACAACGGTAACCTTAACATTCACTGATAATGCGGGTAATACAGCGACTTGTAGTTTTGATGTAACGGTAACAGATAATGAAGTACCAAATGCTGTATGTCAAGATATTACCGTTCAATTAGATGCAAGTGGTATGGCTGTGTTGAATCCAGATGATTTAGATGGTGGCTCCACCGATAACTGTGGTATTCAAGATTTCACTATAAGTGCAGGAGATTTAAATTGGACCTGTGCCGAAGTAGGGGAACATACCGTTACTTTAACGGTAACAGATATCCATGGTAACGTAAGCACTTGTGATGCGACAGTTACAGTAGAAGATAACGTACCGCCAGTGGCAGTATGTGTAGATATCACTGTAGAGTTAGATGCAGATGGTAATGGTAGTATTACAGCAGCAGATATTGATGGCGGCAG
>CAXQNQ010000181.1:0-4048 GCA_964225135.1 Mesoflavibacter profundi | reverse complement strand
CTGGAATATTTCAGCTGCCTTTTTTATTTTAAACGGTCTCGAAGGCTTTGACTGGCACGATCCAGCCTTCTGTATCTTCAATCGTTCTATTTCGAAGACCATCAATAGTATCTTTAATAAAGGTCCCTATTTTTCTAGTTTCCATAGCAGGCAATTCCATGTCTTCTCCTTTGTAACTAATTAGGTGCACATGCGCTACCACAGCAGCAGTACCTGTACCAAAACATTCTTGGAGGGTTCCATTCTTGTGTGCTTCAACCACTTCGTCAATAGAAATAGGTCTCACCTCAACATCATATCCATGCTTTTCAAGCAACATAAGGATAGTCTCCCTAGTAATCCCTCTCAAAATGGTACCACCAGCATGAGGTGTTATGACTTTGCCATCTATTACAAAGAAAATATTCATGGTACCTACCTCTTGGATATACTTGAATTCTTTAGCATCTAGCCATAGAATCTGGTCATATCCTTTCTCGTTTGCCTTACGTGCTGGCAACAAAGATGCAGAATAATTTCCTGCTGCTTTAGCTTCTCCAATACCGCCTTCAGCTGCACGGATATATTCTGTTTCAGCATAAAGACTTACTGGCTTTGGATAATAAGGTCCCACTGGTCCAGTAAAAATGATAAACTTATAGGAATCAGAAGCTCGTACCCCTAGAAACTCTCCATCAGCGAACATGAAAGGTCTAATATATAGTGCAGATCCTTTCGCTTTTGGAATCCACTCTTTATCTAAATCTACTAAAGTATGGATAGCCTGTAAAAATGCCTCTTCAGGAAAAGTAGGCATACAAAGGCGATCAGCAGAACGATTCAAACGCTCCACGTGCTTTTCTGGTCTTAAAAAATAAGCATTTCCATCTACATCAGCAGAAGCTTTCATCCCTTCAAAAATAGCTTGCCCGTAGTGCAAGGCTAAACAAGCAGGATGTACCTCAAAGTAACCAAATGGCTCAATACGCATATCCGACCAAGCTCCATCTTTAAATTCGGCAACGAACATATGATCAGAGAAAACCTTTCCGAATGGAATATTATCAAAATCTACTTGGGAGAGTCTTGAATTGTTGGTTTTATTCAGTTGGATATTGTACTTCATTATGCTGGTATATTTTGCATAAAATTAACTAATTTTATTCATAAATTTTACTAGAACTATCAAATAGCTCTAAATACGAACTATTGTATTTGAAAAAAAAAATTAACAAAATATTATTTTGAATCTGAAGCTACCCATTAGCAAAATATTTGCACATAAAATCAACGAAAAAAGGAAATTCGACCTGATTGAGCAAGTCCAAGAAAAAGCTGTACTTATCTTCTGCCATAATGATATAAGTGAAGCCGAACGGGATTTATTGACCAATATAATAGGAGCCATCCAATACGATTTGAACAAAGATGCTATGATCGTTGCTTTAAATGAAAAAGACCAAATTCACCTAGCGCCACTTTTAGTAGAATCCATCCAATTAGTCATAGTATTTGGATGTAGTTCTACCCAGCTTCAAACACATATCACTGATCAAAAATACAAGGCACAACGGGTCCTATCCCGTAAAATTATATTTTCCGATCCGCTAAACGTCTTGTTGGAAAACAAAACACTCAAAATGTCCCTTTGGAATGCATTAAAATCATAACCCATGCAGATACAAGAATTTATTTTTGCCACCTCCAATCCCAATAAAGTAAAAGAAGTTAATCAACTGCTTGGGTCAACCATACAGGTTAAAAGTCTTAAAGATATCGGATTCACTACAGAGCTTCCAGAAACCCAAGACACCATAGCAGGCAATGCCATCCAAAAGGCGGAAACGCTATTCCAATACATTGGAAAACCTTGTTTTGCAGAAGATACTGGGCTTATTGTTCCTGCTTTAGATGGTGCACCTGGTGTTTATTCTGCTAGATATGCAGGTCCTCAGAAAAACGACCAAGATAATATGAATTTGTTGCTCCAAAACTTAGAGCAAAAGGCTGATAGAAGTGCCCATTTTAAAACCGTCATTGCCTTAAAGACTGCAGAGCAATTGTTAACTTTTGAAGGGATAGCCCCAGGTCGAATCATTGAAAGTCCAAGAGGAAATCACGGCTTCGGTTATGATCCCATTTTCTTACCCCATGGATACGATACAACCTTTGCCGAAATGGATATGCAGGCCAAAAGTAAGATCAGTCACAGAGCCCAAGCACTTCAAAAACTAATAGAATACTTAGCTAACACTTAAGAATAGCATAGGATAAGCCGTTATTATCTTGTGAATATCACTTCATTATAATATATTGAAGTTTCAAATGCATACACAAGTAATAATTGAATGAATTCTGAAAATTTTCCAGATTTCCTAAATGATCCTACGAGATTGTATTCTGTTTCTTTCGAGGAACTGCAATCACTTGTGTTAGAGTATCCCTATGCCAATAGCTTATGGAAACTTTTACTTTGTAAAGCATACTTTGAGGACAAAACAGAATATCCCAAGATCCTAGAGTCCTTAGCTATCCGTATCCAGAATAGAAGTCAATTAAGAAACTTTGTTACACATCTAATGAAACTTAAAGCTGAATACGAGTTAGCTCAAGAAAATAGACAAACGCTTGATCTAGAAGATTTAAAAAGACAGGTCATTCATCGGGCTATTCATGAAGTACCTCCCCCAGAAAAAAAGCAAGAGCAAGCTAAACAAGCTGAAATTAAACCCGTCGTAAAGACTACAGAACGTAAACAGCTACTGGATGAGTTATTTGGAACAGAAACGGAGATAGAAGTTCCAAAAGAAAGCCATCAGGAGGAGCCAACAGAAGAAAGTGATTCAGTGGATTTGATTACAGCAGCCTTATCAGAGCACATAGCTGCATCCATCGAAGTTCAACTGCATTTAGCTTCATTGCCTACTAAAACTCCTTCCCAAAATAAGGTGAAAAAGAAAAAAAAGCACAAACCGCAATCAAAAGACAATTTTGATAGTTGGCATAAAGCTCAACAAGCCTTTCAATTCCCCCCAAAGTCAGATAAATCAGTAAAAGCTAAGGCCTTGGCTGCTCAAAGTGTCATGTATAATACTAGTATTATATCTGAAACTTTGGCCAAATTATTGGAAGATCAGGGTTATTTTGATAAGTCTATTAAAATGTATGAACAACTTTGTTTGAAAAATCCCGAAAAAAGTGCGTTATTTGAGGCGAAAATAAACAGTTTAAAAGAAAGAAGATGACTGGAATGACTATTGCAATTGCATTGATTAGCGTTATTCTGATTGGTGCAGTACTGATACAAAACCCTAAGGGTGGAGGTATTGATTCAACTTTCGGAGCAGGAGCTAACCAAATGTTTGGTGCTTCCGGTTCTGCAAATATCATAGAAAAAGCTACTTGGGGATTTGCAATCGCTTTGTTTGCGATGTGTATCCTTACAGCTATGTTTTTCTAAGCTATTCCTAGCTTGAAGCTAAAAAGCCCTGCTGAATAAACAGCAGGGCTTTTTTTATATTGCAAGATAACTGACAATTAGTCAGTCAAGTACACTTTGGCACAATCAATGCAGTAATTGAAGTGAATTGCATAAATCTAATTGTATTCAAAAATAATTTTGATTCATGAAGCCTATTAACGATAGAGTTGTAGTAAAACCTGCGGCAGCAGAAGAAATGACACAAGGCGGTATCATTATTCCAGATACTGCGAAAGAAAAACCACAAAGAGGTGAGGTAATTGCAGTAGGTCCGGGAAAGGACGGCAATGCCATGACTGTTCAAACTGGTGATATTGTCCTGTACGGGAAGTATGCTGGTCAAGAATTAAACTATGAAGGTACAGACTACCTAATCATGAGGGAGGATGATATTCTAGTTATCCTTTAAATCTGATTCACTAACCTAACATTTTCAAAACAATTAAAAATGGCTAAAGACATTTCGTTCAATACGGACGCCAGAGATAAATTGAAAGCAGGTGTTGACGCACTAGCTAACGCTGTAAAAGTTACCCTTGGACCTAAAGGACGTAACGTAGTAATTGAGAAAAGCTTTGGAGCTCCACA
>CAXQNQ010000180.1:0-2447 GCA_964225135.1 Mesoflavibacter profundi | reverse complement strand
AAGACTGCCGAAAAGGTAAACTTATCTTCATTAGGTCGAAGAGAGCAAAGGCCATTTGATAAACGTTCTGGTAGCATGGGTAGTACTCGGTCCACTAAATAAACAGAAGTAGATCGTTCAAAGGCTTACTTATCCAATTAGGAGCCCTCTTTGATGTAGTGGGCTACATCTGCAATATGTACACCAATTTCTTTATGACCATTTTCCAAGACCCTAAATGAAAGGGCGTCATCGAAGTCCTTGGCATCGTGAGGATCTATGGTGAAAGTGGGTACATCTCTCATGTCCCTTCGATAAGCCAACTCCTCCGGTGTGATTTCATCAGTGAGTTTATTGGCTTCTGCAAGCACTTTTGGCGGAAACTCGAGGTTGAATCCATTATTAATTAAAATGGATTTCATCTCTAATTCAGAATCTCCTGTTTGCCCAATGACTGAAATCACTTTAGCCTCGGGGCTTTTACTGGTCCCTTCTTGCCAATTGATTACTTCAACAACTACTATATCATTGTCATTGGCCTTGTTCAGATCATTAAGATCTACGAACATATCTGTATTTATGCGTTCATTGTTTGGAATAAAGAAGGCAAATTTTTCAGAGATTTTGATGATTCCGATAAATTGGGAGTTGGCTCTTTTAAGCACCCGGATTACTTGTCCTTCAGGTCTTTTCCCAGATCTGACTTTCCAATATTGGATCTCAACGGTATCACCGTGGAACGCACCATAGAGTTTCTTCTCAGAGACAAACACATCTTCTTCTAATTCATCGGTCTGGATAAAGGCGGACCCTCTTCGAGTCATATCTACTTTTCCAGTGATTATTTGTCTATCACCTAGACCTTCTTGGTCTTTGTATTGGTACACAAATTTTCCTATTTCAATAATCTTCCCTTCTTGGATAAGTTCGTCCAAGATAGGTTTGATCTTTTCAGTGTTCTTTTTTACAGAAAGTTTTTTTGAAATTACTTTGGCAGGGAGTTTGGCGTTGGGATTCCTTCGCAGAATATTTATGATCTCTCTCCTCAATTCTTTGTTACCTATTTTTTTGGTAACTCGCTTCGATTTTTTTCTTTTCATCAGTTTTTTAAATATTTAATCGGTGATTTCACCATCGGGCATGAGTTCTAATATGACAGCTTTACTTGCGGCGGCATCATAGGTGAGGTTTTTTAAGTCGCTAGCTTGCCCTGTGAGTACTTGAATAGTCCAATCTTCCTTCATGATGGATACCGACTTTGTTAATATTTCCCCATCATAAAAAGTTCCTCCAATAACTTTTTTATCAATAATATCTCCTTGATTCGTGTAGGTCACCAGTACATACTGGGAATCCATTATTCCACCTCTCCAATAAACAAGTGCATGAAAGTTGGAGGTGTCGGGAATTTTTACACAGGGAATAAATTCGGTTAAATCATCTATACCAGCTTCCAAGGGAAGAATAAATCTTTGAATCATAGGGATGGATAATGGTCTGTTGTTCGTGCTGAATGCCAGAACATTTTCCTCCGTAAAAAATAAGGGTAGTTTTTCTTCAGGAAAAAACTCTAAAAACCCTTCGAAACTGTTGTCGATTTTAAGTGATTTCATCCGTGTATAATATCGATTATTCTAACGCAAAAGTACAGAATATGTTTCACCTTTTTACATTTCTAAGAATTCTTTATTTATAATAATTCTAAATAAGAGATTTGTGTTGCTATGCCTTGAATTTACATAGGTATTGGATGCATATTCGTTACATTTGTTGAGTTTTACTAATTATAGAAATTAAGTACACATGAATTGGTTTACTCGCTTTTTAACATCTTCTATTGGTAAGAAGCTGATCATGAGTTTGACAGGACTCTTTCTATGTTTATTCCTGATTGTTCACCTAGCTGGTAATTTGCAGCTATTATTGGATGATGGTGGGAATGCATTCAATCTGTATGCCTATACAATGACCCACAATCCATTAATTAAGACAGTATCTTATGGTACATACTTCTTTATTATTTTACATGCTATTCAAGGAATAGTGCTTGCGCTTCAAAACAGAAAAGCAAGACATTCGAAGTATGCTGTAAAGGTTACAAGAACAACTGGTACTAGTAGCTTTGCTGCTCGTCAAATGGCATTATTAGGTTCTTTGATATTAATTTTTTTAGGCATCCATATGGGTGATTTTTGGTGGAAAATGAAATCGAACCAAACAAATACCTTGACTATTGAGGGTATCGAGGTGCAAGACCTATATGAAAAGGTTGCCGCATCATTTAGTGTAGAGTGGATAGTAGCATTCTATGTGGTAGCCATGATTGGATTGTGCTTCCACTTGTTGCATGGCTTTCAGTCTGCATTCCAAACCTTGGGATTGAATCATAAAAAATATACACCTTTCATTCAATTGTTAGGTAGAGGTTATGCTATTCTAGTGCCTACTTTATTTGCACTAATTCCACT
>CAXQNQ010000179.1:0-5284 GCA_964225135.1 Mesoflavibacter profundi | reverse complement strand
ATTAATGTTTGGTATTTAGCTGCTAGATACCTAAATCAAAAAAGCGACTCCCAGTATAGCTGGAAGTCGCTTTTTTAATTTATGCATAACAAAAATAAGGTCTTATTGGATTCTTCTAAGAATTTCTAGTTCATAATCCTTTACACTTTCAGCTGCTCCTCTTGATTGAATCAATTCTACAAATTGATCATTATTTTGAAGCTTGTCATATAGCATCATCAGATCATTTCTATCCTTTCCTGTTAAAACAACCCAATGCGTAGCATTATTTGGGCGACCTATATCATAGGTTCCAAATCCCACAACTCGGTCTGTAAAATCTTCTCCAAAAGTTTCTACAATGTTGTCATGTCCCATCTTGAATGCTTTAGGATCGGCTACTTTTAAATCCCAAATATGAACGGTATTGTTGGTTTCTGTATCGCCTTCTTTCCAAGAGAGAATCCTTCCGGAATATCCTTGGCCCCATTCTTCTAAATAATTATTCATTTTGGCCCAAAAGGCTTCATTTTTGTTCGGGTCAATAGCACCTTCTTCCATTAATCGCTCACCCAATGGATACATGAATACAATACGATGTGTCATTCCATTAGTTCTTCCATTCCAGAATCGCTCTAGAACAACCCCTCCTTTGTTCATCTCCACTCCTTCAAACATTTTGTCGAAGGCATCTGCTACATCTTTTTGTGTGTGTGGTTTAGCTTGAACTTCGATGGCAGTGAAGGCCATGGTTTGTGCAGTAAGACTTAGGCTTGTAAATAAAGCCAAAATCAGCAATACGTTTTTCATTTTTTTTAAATTAAGTTAGTAATCCTTTAATCTACTGATTTTTAGCTAATTACCCATGTATTTAAAGTTAATTGTATAAAAATTTTTGAGGGAGTTGCTGCGCTTAAGGCTAAAAAACGAAGCTTATGGAAAGCGTTTTTAACTAAGAATATTATGATTCCAGATTAGACCCTTTATTTCAGATGTTTTAATTAAAAATTATTGATAATAATTATATTAGGAGAGAGGTCTATTCTTTATACATATTACTAACTAAAAATTAAACAATCATGCGAGTTTTAAAGAGTTTAATTACGCTTGTTATTTTATTAGGTATTGCTACTCAAATAAATGCACAAATGCCAATCCCATCTTCCTATAGTAAATATGTTTCATCATTTATTGATGAACGATGTAGCCTTAAGTACGTTGGAACAGTAAATGGCACCTCTGGGAAAAAAATAACTGTTGATATTTCTAAAGCAAAAAGTAAAGCTGGGGATGTTTACAAAGATTTTACTATTAAAGCAACTCCAAAAAAAAATGATCGAATCAGTTTGCTTTACGGTGGCGCTGTAATAGCGATTTCACAAAATGGTACTTGGTACAAGGGTATTCATTATGGAGGCTCTCTTAAAGATTTATCAATTGCTTGTGTATGTAATGATTTAAAATATGGTTCTGATTACTTATACAGACTTACAGAAAATCTAGAATTAATAGATCCTACAAATGGTCCAAATCCGTATGGTCCAAATCCGTATTTTCCGGATCGAAGTCTTCAAGAGTGGGAAAAAGAAAATTATAAACTTGTCCCTTATGATATTGGTGGACTTTTTATTGTAGAAGCCAAGTTTTTAGGGGAATATTGGATAACCACGGAAATAGTTAATTATAAGGATCTAGATCCTAAATATGATTGGACTATTGTATGGAATGATTAGTTATAATTAGGCCATTGGAAAAATGGGAGCGGTGATTTTCTAGGCAAAACGAGGAATCATGCATTCAACTATCTGCAAAAGGTGTTCCAAAAATACCTACTGCCAATTCTATCCAGATTAAAAGAAATAATAAAATCAATAGTCCTAGGAGTAGGATTCGTTTTTTAGGTTGCTTTATTCGGTGACGTATAAATTGAATTCCAATACCAAGGGCAAGCAGTAGTGCACCCATAATGATGAAATCAAATGGACTCCAATTGAATTCATCCGTGAAAGCCATGCCTGCTAATGGAATAATTAAAATTAAAAGCGGATAGAAATTTTTTTTTGACATAATATAGTATTAGAAAACGGCTGTTCAATATAAAGTATAAGCGTCTATTTTTTAGTAAATAACTCTATTCAATTATTCAAATTATTATGAAGATTAATAATAACATTTCCAGAAAATCAGCTATTCTAGTTGGATGGCTTTTAGTAGTCGGGTCAATTTTGTCCTATGGCGTTTTATTTTGGGGCGGTGCTAAAGGAATTATGTTCATAGCATTGTTTCTAGTGACCACATTTCTTTTAATTAGTAGGGTAAGATTTATAAGAGGCAACTATTAATAAGGCTATCCTTCATTTTACCGCATAAAAAAACCTCTTGATTGCTCAAGAGGCTTTCTTAGTAGCAGGGACAAGACTCGAACTTGCGACCTTCGGGTTATGAGCCCGACGAGCTACCAACTGCTCCACCCTGCGATATATGTTTTCAGTTTTTTTGAAAGGACCTGACCTTAAAAGTTTAAAAAACCTCGGTTGTTAAACCAAGGTATTTTCTTAGTAGCAGGGACAAGACTCGAACTTGCGACCTTCGGGTTATGAGCCCGACGAGCTACCAACTGCTCCACCCTGCGATATGTTGTTGAATACTTGCGTATTCGGGAATGCAAATATGGTGCTTAAGGAGGACTTTTCCAAATCATATTTAGCGTATACTAAAATTTGTTAAGACCATGAATCAATAAAACCTTGATTATAATTCAATTGTAAAGATTTTGTTGCCAGATTATTTTTTGATCTGAAATCCAGCAGTAGCATTACACCAAACATATTTATTGATTACTTTTGTTGACGAATACAAACCTAAAGTATGAAGCGTATTTCTTTTTCTCCACCGCGAGTAGATCAGGAAATCATAAACGAAGTAGTTGATGCACTGAAGTCTGGTTGGATAACAACAGGACCTAAGACCAAGGCTTTAGAAAAGGAAATCGTAAAGATGACCCAAAGTAGAGCTTGTCTTTGCGTCAATTCTGCTACTGCAGGTATGGAATTGATGCTTCGTTGGTTTGGTGTACAAGCTGGAGATGAAGTTATCGTGCCTGCTTTTACCTATTGCTCCACTGCTAATGTAGTCGTTCATTTGGGTGCGAAGCCTGTTATGGTAGATATTAATGAGGATGATTTGTGTATCCATTTGGATCAGGTAGAGGAAGCTATAAATGAAAAGACTAAAGCCATTATTGGAGTAGACCTTGCTGGTTTACCAGCCCAAATGGATCAGATCATGCGCTTAGCAGAGCAAAAGGCCTCGCTTTTTAAACCAAATCATACGAATCAGGTTCAGATGGGTCGAATGCTAGTGATGACTGACGCCGCCCATTCCTTAGGCGCGCAATTAAATCATCAGCCCGCAGTTTTATCTAGTGATGCGGCTGTATATTCTTTTCATGCGGTAAAAAATCTGACTACTGCAGAAGGAGGTGCTATTAATCTAAACTTACCTAAAGCTTTTTCAGTAGAGGATGTATATGCCTATTTAAACATGCTGTCCTTGCATGGCCAATCCAAAGATGCCTTGGCGAAATTTGGGAAAGGTTCCTGGGAATATGATGTTCTAGAAGCGGGATATAAATGTAACATGCCAGATGTGCTAGCCGCAATGGGCTTAGTGGAGATTAAGCGCTATGAACAAGATACCTTAGCTAAGCGCCAATCTTTGTATGAAAGATATATGGAAGGCTTAGCAAGGACTCCTGGACTTACTTTGCCTGTGATGAAAACAGCTAGTAGAATTGGTTCCTATCATTTGTTTTTGTTGAGATTGGCTAAGGGTGATAGATCAAAACGAGATAGAATCATTGATTTGATGAATGATAGGGGGGTATCCCTTAATGTTCATTATAAACCACTTCCTTTGCTTAGCATATATAAACGAATGGGGTATGATATTAATGCTTATCCTGTTTCTAAAGATCAATTTGATCGGGTGATTTCTTTACCCTTGTTCTATGATTTAGAATTATCCGATGTGGATTATATCTGTGAAAATCTAAAAGAAGTTCTTGAAGTTGTTGGGATATGAAGCGCTTGATTGATATATGCTTAAGTCTATTTGCACTAGTCCTTTTATGTCCACTTTTTCTAGTCATCGGATTAGCTATTATTTTGGAATCTAAAGGGGGTATTTTCTTTGTGCAGGAAAGGGTCGGAAAAGGATTTCAACTATTCAATTTATACAAGTTTAGGTCTATGCGCCCTAATGTAGAGCACTTGGGACAGATTACTGTTGGTGATAAAGATCCGAGGATAACTAATGTCGGTTACTTTTTAAGGAAATATAAGTTGGATGAATTGCCGCAATTGTGGAATATATTGAAGGGGGATATGAGTTTTGTAGGCCCTAGGCCTGAGGTGAGCTATTACGTTGACCAATATTCTGAAGAACAAAGACGACTATTAAGCATTAGGCCAGGACTAACTGATTTTGCAAGTCTATATTATTTTGAAGAGGCCAAATTGTTGGCAAGCTCTGATCATCCAGAAAAAACCTATGTAGAGGAGGTTTTACCTAAGAAGTTGAATTTCAGCCTAATGTACTTGAAAAACAGAAATACTCCTCTTGATTTGAAGCTTATAACCGTAACCGCTTTAAGAGTTTTCGGTATCCGAATAAAGTTATCTGAGGTAGATTCGAAATAAATTTCTGTTAATGGTAGATTTTCAAAATTAATATTTTTGGTAAATCGAATAAGTGAAATTAATTTTTGAAATTCTTTATGTAAAAATTTGTCCTAAAGGAACTTTTTACCTTTATTTACAACGCTTACACTTTTAACAATTAAAAAAAATCGATTATGTTAATCCTTTACGTTGCACTTTTTGCATTCGTCATCGGGGCCGGTATGGTTTTTGTTGTCGATCACGCATCACAGAAAATTAGTAAAAGATAAGAAGACATAATCCCAGAGAAATTACATATCAAAAATTGATTAAAAAGATTTTACTAAAGCAGGATTATTCCTGCTTTTTTTGTTTAACTAACTCATGGAAGTTATCTGACAAAGATTCATTTTTGAATTGAGGAAATGTATTTGAGTTAACTTCTTGTATTCCTTTAAAGTATTATATTGATAAATATTTAATGTACAATGGGTTTTGTAGGCATTAAACCAAATTTTGTATGTGAACAATCCTTGATAAGAAATAAAAGATTGTTTTTTAACTAGAAAGGATGTTAAAAATTTTCGGTTATTTAGTTTTTATACAAATATCCGTTACCTTTACTAGGAGTGGGTGGAAAGTTT
>CAXQNQ010000178.1:0-7795 GCA_964225135.1 Mesoflavibacter profundi | reverse complement strand
TTCGGATAACCAGAAACTACATTCGTAATGTCATAGGTTCCTTGATCGGAATTAGAAGGATCAAAAGTACCCGTAGCAGGATCAATATCTAAACTTGGACCACCCGATACTACCTCATATGAGAAATACCCAGGTGTACCTGTATCATGAATAGCTTGCACAACATCACCTGTTGGACAATATTCTGCTGCATCGTAAGAAAATTCTGCATTTGGTGCAGCTGCAATCGAAACAGATACATCATCTGAAACATCAGAACAAGTACCTGAATTATCCGTAGTAGTCCAAGTAAGTGTTACAGTTGAACCTACTTCAGAAGCATCAGCAGTATATGTAGTCGAAAGTGCAGTCGCATCTGCAAAAGAACCTAGACCTCCAGTCCAAGATCCAGCACCATTAGCAACAGCAGCTAGTAGGATTTCATCTCCCTCACAAACTTCAAAGTCCTCCCCTGCATCAGCAATCAAAATAATGGAAGGTCCTGTTACAGTTCCACTTGCTGAAACAGCTAGACCTGAAGACAAATCAGTTACTACAACATCATAATCACCTACAGCTAATCCGGAGATTGTATTGGAAGTTGAAGCATCATTAAGTGATTCATCACCTGTACTCCATACATAATCAAATGGACCTGTACTTCCAGTTACTGTAACGGTTAATGCACCATCTACACCATCAGGACAAGTAACTCCTGCATCCATAGTAACTGCCAAAACAATAGGTGTTGCACCAACAGTGAGTCCAACATTTATTGTTCCACAAGAAGCGGTTGTTGGACCAGCCCAACCTATGTCTGTAAGTTGAAGGGATTCTCCCACAGGGGTAGAACTGGTCTCAGCTACTCCAATATCTGTTGAGTTCATGCCCACTGCTGGTCCATCAGTAGCAGTGAAATCACCTTCATAAGACAAAAATTCTAGAACAACTCCATTAGGATCAACAAAAGCTACACCATCTGGTGCACCATTTTGCATGCCATTGGCAGGATAATTGATACAAATAGCACCAAAGCCTGAACCTTCATCTGGAATGGTAACAGATAGTACATCGGAACCATATACAGTTCCATTACTACCATTATATTTTACTATGCTATATCCTGTTAAATCAAAACCTGCAGATCCAGTAATTTCTACTGACTCATCCACATCAGTACTAGCATTATCGTAATGAATTTCAGAAATGAATGGGGTTATTGCTGTTACTGGGGGCAAATAAGTTCCTAAAGGAATGACAGAAGCACAAGATGTGTTGTCTGAACAACCATCTAAAACATTTATTCCAGAGAAATTCCAATTGCTTAATGCAAACACTGATCCATCAGGTCCAGTTTCGGAAACTCGGTATGCCCAACCATCTAAATACTCCCAAGCTTGACCAGTACCATCTACATTGATATCACCAAAAACATCTATTACTGTTCCATTTTGAAAAAGCTCTACAGCATCGTCTCCATTAATTCCCATCGAGCTTGATGTATAATTAGGAGCAAATCCAAAATAGCTTGTAAATGCAGTTGATTCTGAAGCTACGTAGATGTATGTCCCAGCTGTTGCAGAAACAGCAGGAAAAGTAAATTCTTGGCCATCAGTCCCGCCACCATTATTAGCAGATCCAACACCGTATATACTTAAATCAGGAATATCTTCAGAAACATAAATTTCAATACCTTTTGGAATTCCTCCAGTCAGAGGACCATCAAAGGCAGCAGTTAAAGTAAGCTGAGCTTTAGCATGACTAAAAAAAAGTATAGTCAAAAATAAAGGAAGTGTAATTCTTGTGTAGAACTTTTTCATGAGTACGTCGTTTGTCAATAGCTTATTTTGTAAACCGAAGTTTACTTCGTAAATGTAGGACTAAATAAGCAGATAACAAAAGATTTTAGCAGCTCAAAATGAGTACTTTAACATTAATGATAATTGAAATTTTTAAATTGCAGATTGTCAGTACCCAATTTTAGTTATTTCGAGGAAGTTCACAGAAAAATAACACAAAAAAACGGCAGGAAAAATCCTGCCGCTAGGGGTTTATTTCTTTTACAGCCTTTCAGAATGATTATAATTTGTAAATAGCTAGAATGAACGGCTGCTTTTTGGGAAAGAACTAAACCGACTAATTTAATATGTCTAATAATCGATTTTTTCTGACTTATGCTTAAATATAAAAGACTACATATTATTAAAATAAATAACATATAGAATCTATTGTTGCATTCGTAACAAATGTAGGAAAATAATTTTATTTCACAAATACAAGATAATTTAATTCAAAAATTTTAAGCAGATTCATACATCAAATTACAACCCCGCATAAGCGCGTTATCCATTCGCCCCAGCACGTAAAATCCTTCAGCTGTTCGTTGAATTAAGTCTGCCGTTTCAATAAAACTAATACTAGCAAAATTAGCCAAATCAATAAGCCGTAGAACACCTGTCCTTCCTTCTTTTACATAGGAAAAAGGGTCTGTAATATCACCTGCTAGCACCTGCATACTAGGCGGGGTTTTGAATAAGCCCGCTCCAGCAGAATAGGCTTGACTAAGCAACTCTGTCATTCCATATTCAGAGTGGATTTTTGAACTATTAAATCTTTTTTGAAGCTGTTGATGAAGTACTGCCCTCGGAATCTCCTTACGCCGCCCTTTCATACCTCCAGTCTCCATGATTACAACCTCAGACAAGTCAAGGTTAAACTGTTCCGCAAAGTCCAATAAGGCAAAACTTACCCCAATCAATAAGGTCTTTTGACTTGTAGCTATTTTTCGTTTCAATACCTCAGCTAAGCCCTCCCAATCATATAAAAAAAATCCACTATCCTTATCCGAACTACTTCGAATAAAATGGTCAACCATAAAAACTAAAGAAGACCCCCCTCTTTCCAGATAGTTGGGTAATAATGCTAAAACGCAATAGTCTGCTATAGATCCATACCTCTCCTCAAAACATCTCTGACTATGCGCTTGATAAAACGCGCTGGAAAAAAGTTCATGTTTGCTGGACTGACTAGATGTGGTGCCTGAGCTTAAAAATACTTGTTCCGCTGGCCAAGTACCTGTTTTGATCGAATGATTCTTGAAAAAAGAAATAGGTAAAAAAGGAATATCCTCTACCCGAGCAATATCGTTAGATGAAACACCGAGTAAACTCAGATACTCTTTGTAAACCGGATTAAACTGGGCTTGAAACTCAAAAACTTCAAGGACAAAGTTCAAATCAGGGAATTTATCTAAGCCCAGAATTCGATTGCGAAAATAATCTAGTTTCAATGCCACATCCATTGAACAAAATTAGTTAATTTGTTTGTTTATAAAAATGAGGAGCATAAGCACTCGTTAAATGATAAATAATTACTGCATGCGACTTTTAATCAAGAGCTTTTTATTTGTTTACCTTTTGTTCACTTGGGCATGTACTACCCCACCTGAATATCCCATAGAACCTGTAATTGAATTTATTGCTTTTGAAAAAGACACGCTTAACCAAGGAGAATCAAAAAACGTAGATTTTGTTTATTTGATCATTTCATTTACGGATGGTGATGGTGATCTAGGACCTGAAGCAGGTGTGGAAGATACTATCAAATCCATAGTGATGACAGATACTCGAACAGGGGTTTCTGAAAATCAGTTTGATTTACCTGAGATTTCAGACAAAGGAGCTAGTAATGGTATTTCTGGTGAGATCACCATTAAAGTGCCTACCACTTGCTGCATATTTCCACCTGAAATAACGGATGTTTCAGGGCCATGTGATGACTCACAAGAATATCCAGTTGATCAAGTAGAATGGGAGATATATTTGGTGGACAGAGCTGGAAACGAAAGTAATAAGCTTTTACTACCTCCGATGAATCTGCGTTGTAACTAAATATACTTAGCTGCCTCTGCAACCGTCTTCTTGCTATTCCCTATAAAGATTTGATCATCTACTACAACCACTGGTCGCTTCAAAAAGGTATATTCCTGTAATATATAAGCCTTGTAATCTTCTTCAGTCAATTCTTGCTCATGAAGCCCCATGGAGCGATACTTCATGGCTCTCCTTGAAAAGAGTGCTTCATAACTACCCGCTAATGCTGCAAGCTGATTAACTTGATCATTCGTTAGTGCCTCTGTTTTAATGTCTTGTAATACTATATCCTCACCTGGATTAAGCGCCTTAATGATGCGAATACAGGTACTGCAGGTCCCTAGATGATATATTTTCTTCATATTAATCCTCTTCAATTTTTTTAGAGTTGGATAATTCCTTTTCTAACTCAACCACTTTTGATTGGACTTGTTCAAGGGCTTCCTGATATTGATTCAATAATAATTCGTATTGATTGATTCGCTGCTCTAATTGTTCCAAATAGGCATCTTGCGCAGCATCTATAATTTCTCTATCTTCTTGGTATACTGCATTCATTTGAACCTGCTTCACCAGCAAGGGAATAAAGCCTACATAATTAACCGTCATATAACCCAATCCATCTGTAGACACTAATTGGGGATAATACCTTTTAACTTGAGCGGCATTGAATCCAAATTGTTGATCATACCTGTTTCTATGACCACTACTACCCTCCCATTTAAAACTAAGTACATCAAGGTCCCTTAGATATAGTAAGTTAGGGGTAAAAAGGCTGGAATTTACATGATTAGCAGTATCTGCAGCTTGAAATAATCCGCCCATAAGCATAGCATCTCCACCCTTTAGAATATAAAAAGCGTCTGAGCGATTTTGTCGAGTTTCAATGGCAGATACAACCTCCGTATTACCATTTCCAATAACAAATAAACGATCTTTTGGGTGTGGAGAAACGGTTGATAATGGCGCGTAAATAGTATTTAAATAACCAACAGCGACTTCACCAAAAGAAGCAGATCTCAACCACCATCCTCCTGGGATGCTGCCATAAAGTCCCTTGACTTCATTAACATATCCTCCACCAATAGTAGTAAAATCAGCTCTAGTAGTATTAAACTGCCCACCAACCACTACAGACAAATCCCCATCTGTTGTGTTCTTATAGCCTCCTCCAATAAAAGACTCTGCACCAAATGCTCTGTTTGCTCGTCCCCCCTGTATATCGGCTTCATGCCCTTTCACTTGATTTTCTATTTGAGCATTCAATAGTAGTGGACTATAAATACCAAGTACCAAAAAGAAAATTTTCAAAAAAATTGGACCAATACGCTTCATAAGTCAAAATTCAAATAACATTATTAGTTCTATAGAAGTGCTATTATATTATTTCTATAGTTTTTTTCGCAACTTTGCGTCAAATTAATAAAAAGACAAATGACTTTTTACCCTGAATCTGAACTAATCCTAAACGCTGATGGCTCTGTATATCATTTGGGTTTACTTCCAGAACATATAGGTGAAACCATCATTACTGTAGGGGACCCTGAACGGGTAGCCAAAGTAAGTCAATACTTCGACGAAATATTGATTCAAAAATCTGTTCGAGAATTTGTAACTCATACCGGAATATTCAAGGGTAAAAAAATCACAGTCATTTCTACAGGTATAGGAACAGACAATATTGATATCGTATTTAATGAATTAGATGCATTAGTTAATATTGACCTAAAAACTAGAACAGAAAAAAAGGAACATCAATCATTAAATATTATCCGAGTTGGAACTTCTGGGTCACTGCAAAAAGATATTGAAGTGGACTCCATCCTTGCTTCTAGCTATGGAGTGGACTTGGGCCCCTTGCAACATTTTTATCCCACTTCAAATGAGGAGACCACAACACAGGAAATAAAAGAAAATTTTCAAAAGGTATTAGAGCAAGAAGGTTTGAAAATTCCTATAGCTGTTACACCAGCTAGTGCCTTTTTATTAGATAAAATTGCAACAGGATTTCACCGTGGAATTACCCTAACTGCGCCTGGATTTTATGGTCCTCAAGGCAGGTCTTTAAGAGGAAAAAGTAAATTAAAAGAATCTTTCTTCTCCTCTGTGAGTAATTTGTCTATTCAAGGGCATCGGGTGACAAACTTTGAAATGGAAACTGCTGGAATTTATACGATGGCAGCTTTATTGGGTCATCGAGCCTTATCCATCAATTTAATTCTAGCCAATCGTCAAAGTAAAAAATTCTCAACTCAGGGTTCAGAAGGGATGGAATCTCTTATATTAGACGTATTAAATAGAATTGTAACCGAATTGTAGCATACATGCTTAAGAATATAGTTCATCTGCTTAAATACGAATTTAAACGAGAGCTTAGGCAAGCCCATGCTTTAGGTGGACTACTTTTATATGTCCTATCTACCCTGTTTATTATATTCGTTTCTTTTGCCAATGTTTCTGGACCAATTTGGATTATCCTTTACTGGATAATTGTGTTGTTTGCTGCTGTAAATGCCATTTTAAGAAGTTTTTCAAATGAAATGGGAAATAGAAGATTATATTATTTTTCTTTAGTAAATGGCGCAGAACTATATGTTGCCAAGGTGATATACAACTTCATAATCTTAGGGGTACTGTCTGTACTTAATTTCATTGCTTTTTCAGCAATATCGGGTAGCCCAATACTCAACATACCAGTGTTTCTTTTTGGGATTGGTTTAGGTAGCTTAGGCTTATCTATGGCATTAACTTTAATTGCTGGCATTGCAAGTCAAAGCACGAACAATGGAACTATGATGACTATCCTAGGTTTCCCTGTTATCATTCCAATTTTACTTTCGCTGGTACACCTATCGGCATTCACACTGCAAGTTGGAACATTTTCAACTGTTGGATCAGAAGCATATGGAGATATAATGTCATTAATAGGTATTATTGGATTACTGTTTGCAGTATCTGTTTTTTTATTCCCATTTTTATGGAAAAATTAAGCAATTGAAGCATGAAGAACTTAAAACAATGGTGGTGGAAAATCACTGGAATTTTATTGTTGATTTATGGTTTTACTTTTGGAATGCTCATTCCGTTGAAGCCAGGCATTGTTACGGCAGAACCTTTTACTGCTGTCTTAGGTCAGCAACTTCAATTGAATGTTCAAGGTTATAATACTTATTACACTACGGCAAAAGATTTTCGTGCTTGGTTGAAATTGGACAGTTTTTCCATTGCAGCTTCAAATATCGAGGTCCAATCAGACCAACAAGTAGCTCTTACTTTTAATCTACCAGAGCACTTGCCTTCCACTATTGAAGAAAGAAGTCCAAACTTAATTATTGACAATAATGTAGATGGTACACACCTACTTCCTAGTGCTATTTATCTAAACGATTCCAAAGACACTCTAATAGCTAAGGAACAATGGAATTTGAATGCAATCAGCAGTTTGAATAAAAAAAGTGGGATTTATTTTCCATACCGGAATACCCTTTACGAAACGATTCGAAATACCTATTTCCACGTAAGTCTTTGGTTTGCAATGATGTTTCTTTTCATTGGGGCATTTGTACAGAGTATTAAATATTTGTTAGGCAAACAATTAGCTAGAGACTATAAAGCGTCTTCTTTGACCTCCATTGGCGTGCTTTTTGGAATTTTAGGTCTACTTACTGGAGCTGTTTGGGCTAAACACACCTGGGGTGCTTATTGGAGCTGGGATATTAAGCAAAACATGACAGCTATCTCCTTATTAATTTACCTGGCATATTTCGTTTTGCGCGCATCTATTCCAGATGTTGATAAAAAAGCTAGACTATCAGCGGTGTATAATATTTTTGCCTTTGTGGCTATCATACCGTTGATCTATGTCATTCCAAGATTATTCAGTAGTCTACATCCAGGGAATGGTGGAAATCCAGCATTTGGATCTCAAGATTTGGATAATACCA
>CAXQNQ010000177.1:0-21231 GCA_964225135.1 Mesoflavibacter profundi | reverse complement strand
CCTGTTCCACCCTAGTTTGCTGCAAGATGATTTCAGATAACCAGATATGATATGGATCCTTGGTTTTTTTCCAAACTAGTGGTCTTGGATGTTCTTGGTGCCATTGGATGATTGTATTGCTGAACTTCTTACCCATTATCAGATTATTTTTGGGCACTCCTTACGGCATAGTATGCAATAAGGCTGAATATAATGTTGGGTATCCATACGCCTAGGGCAGCAGGGATATTTTCTCCATTGGCAAAGGTTATCGAGAACTTGGACATCAGTATCATAGCTGCTCCAATCGAAATACCTATGGCTAAGTGTAAACCAGTCCCCCCTCGTACTTTTCTAGAGGCTACGGCTACTCCAAGGATGCAAAGGAGGATCATACTCATGGATTCTGCTGTTCGCCTAGCTTTTTCAACTACATAAGCTTTAGATTCACCTAATCCCCTGCTTTTTTCTCGTTCAATAAATTCATTCATATCCGAGGTAGTAACCATCTCTTTTTGGTTGATATATCGGACAAAATCAGAAGGATGCATATTGATTGTGGTGTCGAACGACTCTCCTCTACCAAATTCAATCGCTTCCTCGTTTTCATCAAAGGTTTGTATCGTATAATCGAAAATCTCCCAGCGATTAGGTTCTTCTTTCCAACTCACCTTTTTAGCTTGAAGTAAATAAACTAGCTTTAAATCTTCATATCGGGTTAATCTAAAGTTTCGACCTGTTGAATCTTTTTTGGTATAATTCCGAATGTATACTTTTTCATTCGGGCTGGTATACATTTGAATATCCCTAGTTTTACCTTTATCATTTTGCTCGTAGATATAGGTGTTTTCAAAGTTCAATCGAGTTTGATTCGCAATGGGTAGAGCAAAGTGATTCGCAAAGAGATGTAAACCGGTTAAAAGAATAGCTACGCTTAGGTAACTCATCAATATTCTTCTAAATGAAACACCTGCGTTTAAGATGGATATTATTTCAGATTGATAGGCCATCCTCGAGGTAAAAAAAATGATTGCAATCAAGAGGAACAGTGGCCACAACAACATATTGATCCAAAAGATAAAGTTGATGTAGTATTCTGAGAAGATTTGTTCGAAACCCAAGTCATGCTCGATAAACTTGTCTACCTTATTGATGTAATCTATAGATAAGGCAATAAGGGTGAAGATCAGACACACAAATAAGAATGTCTTGATAAATTTCTTCCCTATATATAAATCGAGCTTTTTTACCATAAATTTGTTTTACAATCTACGGGTAATTTTTGGCATCATTTCGTCTTTCCATACGCTAAACGTCCCAGCAATAATATGTTTTCTAGCTTCTTTAACCAACCAAAGGAAAAAGGCTAAGTTGTGCATACTTGCAATTTGTGCCCCTAAACTTTCCTTTGCAGCAAAAAGGTGTCTTACATATGCTTTGGTGTGAAGCCTAGATGTTTCAGCGGTACTATTGGGGTCTAATGGCTCATGTACATTCTTCCACTTGGCATTTTTTATGTTTAAAATCCCCTCAGAAGTATATAAAAGACCATGTCTTGCATTTCTAGTAGGTAAAACACAATCGAACATATCAACGCCCAGTGAAATACACTCTAAGAGATTAGCAGGAGTCCCCACACCCATTAAATATCTAGGTTTATCCTTGGGCAGGATTTGACAAACGTGATCGGTCATTTCATACATATCCTCTGCAGGTTCGCCAACGCTCAAGCCTCCAATAGCATTGCCATCTTGCTCCATTGAGGCAATAAATTCCGCTGACTTGGCTCTGAGGTCTTTATATACCGAACCTTGTACTATAGGGAAAAGCGTTTGCTTGTAATCATATATTGGCGATGTATTATTGACATGATTTACACATCGCTTCAACCAACGATGAGTCATCTCCATGGACTTTCTGGCATATTCATAGGTACATGGGTAAGGTGTGCACTCATCAAAAGCCATAATTATATCTGCACCTATACTTCGTTGAATATCCATAGCGGATTCTGGTGAAAAAAAGTGCTTGGATCCGTCGATATGTGAACGGAAGGTTACCCCCTTTTCAGTGATTTTTCTTCGCTGGCTTAAGGAATACACTTGGAATCCACCACTATCAGTTAGGATAGGTCTATTCCAGTTGATAAATTTATGTAAGCCTCCTGCTTCTTCTAGAATATTTGTTCCTGGTTTGAGGTATAGGTGATAGGTATTTCCTAAAATTATCTGGGCTTGTATTTGTTCTTTTAAGTCTTTTTGTTGTACTGTTTTTACCGTACCAATGGTACCTACAGGCATAAAGATTGGAGTTTCTATATCTCCATGGTCAGTGGTAACGACACCTGCACGGGCATTACTCTTTTCGTCGTTTGAAATCAGTTTAAAATCCAGAACGCAATAGTTTTATTATAAAGCTACAAAGTTAATAAAGTATGCTTAATTCCGATTGCGGTGTCTATCCAAATTGAGTAAGATTCCCATCATCATGGAAAAACCTAATAAGGAGGAACCTCCCTTACTAATAAACGGTAAAGGGATGCCAATAACGGGTGTTAAGCCCATGGTCATGCCTATGTTGATAAAGAAGTGTAAGAATAAAATACTGGCTACACCGTATCCAAAGACTCGGGCGAAGGTTGTTTTTTGCCGCTCAGCAATACTAACCAAGCGCAGGATAAGGAGGACAAAAAGTAAAATGATACCAGTAGTTCCAACAAAGCCTTGCTCCTCCCCTATGGTACAGAAAATGAAATCTGTGTTCTGTTCGGGAACATGGTTTCCAGCTGTAAGATCTCCTTTAAAAATACCTTTTCCCATGACGCCACCAGAACCGATAGCTAGTTTGGATTGATTTAAGTTATACAAAGAGCCCTGCGGGTCACATTCAGCAGGGTTGAGCCATACATTAATCCTATCTTTTTGGTGCGGTTTCAAGTTTTCAAATGAAAAGTCGGCAACAAATACTACAGCCGAAGCTATCAAAGCGGCAGCAAGAGACATTAATGGTAGTCGAAAGTCCTTTTTTGCAAAGTTTATACCTGCTAGTATTGTGAAAAAGCCTCCAACGATGTAGAAGGTGTATATAACTGGATTAGGTGAGAAAAAGAAAACAGCAGATACAGGGGCTATTATGCACAAAATCCAGACATATTTTCTATTCCTTTGAAATGCTAAGAAGCATACCGCAAATAAACAAATAATGGAAATGATGGCATAGGCCTCAAACCTTAAACCTAGAATGAGTAAAATCATCGTAATTATTCCCGTTATCAAGAAATTTGATGGGAACCCTTCTCGATATAACACGATAAAAAAAGATAGAAATACAAGTGCCGATCCCGCATCTGGTTGCAGCAATATTAATAGCATTGGTACAAGAAACAGCCCAATACTGATGGCTTGAGAGCGCAGATTTTTTAGGGATATGGAGAATGAACCTAAGTAAGCAGCAAGAGCTAAGTTGGTGAAGACTTTAGCTAGCTCAGATGGTTGAAGGGTAAAAGAAGCCAAGCGATACCAAGATTTTGCGCCTTTTATCTCAACACCAAATATCAAGACTCCTATCAGTAAAACAATTCCTATAGCATACATCGGATAAGCTAAGTTTAACCAAAATTTTCGGTCCAATGCGGCACAAACAAAGAAGGCAGCTGCACTAATAACTACCCACATACTTTGGGATCGCACCACACTATTTGAAAAAATACTATCTAGGGATTGAAGATTGATTTGATCTGCTTCAACAGAAAGGATCATTAGCCAGCCTATCAATACTAAACCAAAGTAAAGAGACACACTGATAAGATCAATTTTTTTGCCAATTGAAACAGTCATATTTAATGATATCCTTTAATTTAGGAATAGCGTTTTTGGTAATGCATTTGAACGTTTACAAACTGCAGAAGGGAATTCTTGTTGTACCATGTTTAATACTCTGATAGCATCTTCTCTTTTTAAGAAGGCGCCAACATTTATCTTATAGTACGGTCGATCGTGTATCCAATCAGCTTGCAACGCGGGATATAAGTCTTCGAATTTATTGAGTTGATACTCTAGCTCTGTTCGGTCAACAGTAGATAGTAACTGAATATTCCATCCCTTTTGATTAGGTTGATTTTCAGCTATTTCATTAAAATTACTAATCAAGTTTTGCACTTTAGGTTCATAGCTTACCTGATAGGAAGATTCTACTTGGGCTATCGATTGAATAGTCAAGATAGAAAAGAACATGGCTAAGAGTATTCTAGGCTTAATCATACAATGGACTGGAATTTGTTTTCTAATATTTAAATATAAAACAAAGCAGTCTAATATCAATGATAAAGACCTTCATTCTAAGTATAGCCAATATGGATAAGGTATTATTTTATGATGTTCAGGCAAGCAGATGATCCTATTCGGTCTGCGCCTGCTTCGATCAGCTTAATAGCTTGTCGTTTTGATTTAATGCCTCCTGAGGCTTTGATTTTTATATCAGTAGGAAGCATAGATCGGAGCTTTTGTATCATTTCAACTGTAGCTCCATCTCCTTGATAACCAGAGGAATTTTTAATGTAGTGCACCCCGCTTTCGACACAATATTCGAGTACTCGTTTTAATTCATCTTCAGTCAAAATGCTGGCCTCCACAATCATTTTTATTGTTTTACCTCGCATAGTTACCGATCTGACCATAGTCTCAATATCATTACGGACAAAAGAAAATTCACCTGATTTAAGTGCAGCTATATTTACTACAGCGTCTATTTCGTCCGCACCATGATCAATAGCCCATTTGATTTCAGCTGCTTTAGCAACTGTGGGATTATATCCAAATGGAAATCCTGCAACAGTGGCAAGTTTTACATCGCTTTCAGAGAGAGTTTTAGAAGCAAATGAGGCGAAATAAGGATTAATACAAATGGCTTTGAATTCATTTGCTATAGCTTCATCGCACAGCGATTTAATTTCATCAGTGTTTGCTGTTGGATTCAATAAGGTATGATCAAGATAGGATTGCAGATGCTCCATTTGTAATTTTCAGGTGTTCAAATCATGAAACGCAAAGAAATACTAAGTAGTTCTAAAATATAAATAAATAATACTAATTGTCAGAACAGGTGCAAATTTTACACCTATTCCAGACAAATGCTATTATTTACCGTGACATTGCTTGTATTTTTTGCCACTGCCACAAGGACAAGGTTCGTTTCGACCTACCTTCTTTTCTTCTCTCTTAAAGGTTTCAGGTCTGCGATTCTCTCTTCCTGCGGCCATAGCTGCTCTTCGGCGCAAAATCTCTTCTTGGCTCTTGTTGGTCTGTCCCATATTTACCTTTTGCTCTTTGGCTTCCGAGAGCGAAGAGCCATCAGCAAACATGATAGTTCCTTTGGCTAAATATGAAGTAACATCTTCATTGATATCCAAGATTAAGGTTTCAAATTGATCGTAAGCACCAAGTTTATATTCAACTAAAGGATCTTTTTGGGCAAACTGAGCGGCTCTAGTGGTCTCTTTCAGTTCATCCATGGACCTCAAATGTTCTTTCCATTTGTTGTCAATGATGGCCAAAGAGATTGTTTTTTTAATATCCTTTACTATGGATTTTCCTTCTGTTTCAACGGCAGATTCTAGCTCAGCGGAAACTCGAACACGCTTATTACTACCATCCGTAAATGGAATAGCAATTCGCTTGTATCTATTTCCTTGTGTTTCATACACACGCTTTGCTTGTGGGTAGACAGCGCCAATGATTTGCTCCTCTTTTCGATGTAAGAAAGCATCAAATTGTTCAGCAAATAAATCTTGAATTTCTTGCGTGCTACTATTCGCAAAAACTTCTTCACTGATATCTGGAGTGAATCCCATTATACTTAAAGAGGCCTGTTTGAAGTCTTCGTAGTTATTACGCGATTTGTATATTTCAACAATGTTAGAAATAATCGATGTAAACATACTATTCAAGTCAATTTCCAATCGGTCACCCGAAAGGGCATTATTCCTTTTGATGTAGATGGCTGAACGTTGAATGTTCATTACATCATCATATTCCAATAGGCGCTTTCTAACCCCAAAGTTGTTTTCTTCCACACGTTTTTGCGCTTTTTCAATAGAACGTGTAACCATGCTATGTTCTAGTACATCACCTTCTTTGTGGCCTAGAGAATCCATATACTTTATTAGTCTTTCAGACTGGAATTTACGCATGAGATCATCCTCTAAAGACACATAGAATTGAGATGAACCGGGATCTCCTTGACGTCCAGATCGACCTCTCAACTGCCTATCGACTCTTCGGGAATCGTGTCTTTCGGTTCCTATGATGGCAAGTCCCCCTGCATCTTTAACTTCTTGGCTTAGCTTGATATCCGTACCCCTACCAGCCATGTTGGTTGCAATAGTAACTTTGCCAGGTTTACCCGCTTCAGCTACAATTTCGGCCTCACGTTGGTGTTGTCTAGCGTTTAGTACATTGTGATTGATACCCTTTAGTTTGAGTAATTTACTCAAACGCTCCGACAAATCCACGGTAGTTGTACCCACCAGAACTGGTCTTCCTGCTTGACTATATTCAATAATCTGATTGATTACTGCATTAACTTTTTCGCGTTCCGTTTTGAAAACGAGATCATTTTTATCTTTACGAGCAATAGGTTTATTGGTAGGGATCACTACTACATCTAGTTTGTAGATTTCCCAGAATTCACCAGCCTCTGTCTCGGCAGTACCTGTCATTCCCGACAGTTTATGATACATACGGAAGTAGTTCTGAAGGGTAATAGTCGCATATGTTTGTGTGATATTACCAATCTTTACATTTTCTTTAGCTTCAAGAGCTTGGTGTAACCCATCTGAATATCTTCGACCTTCCATAACACGACCAGTAGACTCATCTATGATCTTGACTTCAGAATTTTGTACATCATATTCAATCCCTTTATCAAAAAGCGTGTACGCTTTTACAAGTTGATTGATTGCGTGAAGCCTTTGTGTTTTAACCGTGTATTCTTGTGCTAATTCTGTTTTAAGGGCTTCTTTTTGTTGCAAATCGATGTCTGACCTAGACTCAATAGTCATCATTTCCCCAGTTAAATCTGGGATCATAAAGAAGTCAGTACTTGAGTTACCCTTTGAAAGGAACTCGATTCCTTTATCCGTTAATTCTACGTTTCTATTGGCTTCACTAATGGTAAAAAGTAAGGGATCATCCACTAAGTACATGCGCTTTTCTTTTTCAGCCATGTAGAAGTTTTCTGCTTTCTGCAGTATTGTCCTTACTCCTTCCTCACTTTTAAACTTAATTAATGGACGATGCTTAGGGAATGCTCTATGTGCACGAAGTATAGCCATGCCCATTTGCCCTTCGTCATGTCCAACTACTCCTTCTGCAAATAGTTTTTTGGCCTCAGTTAAGTAGCTATTAGCCAATTTCTTTTGTTCGTTTATAAGTCGTTCAACAGAACTTTTTAGATTGATATATTCTTCAATCTCATTGTTTTGGGGCACAGGACCAGAGATAATCAATGGAGTACGTGCATCATCAATTAGGACAGAATCGACCTCATCGACCATAGCAAAGTGATGTTTGCGTTGTACTTTTTCCTCTAGGCTTGTTACCATATTATCTCTCAAGTAATCGAAACCAAATTCATTATTCGTTCCATAGATTACATCACACTTATAGGCAGCGATACGTTCTGGAGAGTGTGGTTGGTATTTATCGATACAGTCTACTGTTAGTAAAAGGAACTCTAATAAAGGACCAATCCATTCACTATCACGCTTAGCTAGGTAATCATTAACGGTTACGACATGTACACCATACCCAGAAAGTCCATTCAAATATGCTGGAAGAGTCGCTACTAAGGTCTTTCCTTCACCTGTTTGCATTTCAGCAATCTTTCCATCGTGCAATACCATACCACCAATGAGCTGCACATCGTAATGGATCATATTCCATTCGATCTCACCTCCTGCTGCTAACCAATTTTTATGGTATATAGCCTTATCTCCTTCTATTTTAAGATAGGATTTGCCAGGTTTGGCAGCTAATTCTCTATCGTGGGTAGTTGCAGTAACACTTAGGTCTTCACCTTCTGTAAATCTTCTTGCTGCTTCTTTAACTACAGCAAAAGCTTTGGGACGAATTTCGAGTAAAATTTCTTCAAGCAACAAATCTCTTTCTCCGACAAGAGCATCCATTTGTTTAAAAAGATCTTCCTTTTCAAACACATCTTCAGTGTTTAAAGCGCTTGTTCTAATTTCTTGTATCTGTTCTTCAATTTCTCTTAAATGATCCTTGATTTGAGCTCTAAAGGAATTGGTTTGTTCTCTTAATTCATCGTTACTTAAGGGGCTTAACTTTTCAAACTCTTCATTGATTTGATTTACAATGGGTTCAAACTTTTTCCTATCTCGTTCGCTTTTGGTTCCAAATACTTTCTTAAATACACCAAACATATCTCGTTTTTCTTTGAATTCTAGTTAAAGTTGGGCTATGTTCATCCCATGGGTGGGTAAAGATAACTAATATTGCGTGTGGACAATAATAATATGGCTTATTGTTATCCGATTACCACATATTGTAGTCATAAATTATACCACAATAAAAATAATTGTCAAGATGGCATGGTTAAAGAACAAAAGTAGGGCTATGGTTCACAGGATCATGATTTTTATTTGGATAGTTTGTTGCGGGATTAGTTGTAATCAGGAAAGTGAAATAGATTTAAGTTGGAAAGGGTATTATCTACCAATTGATCTGTTATCTAAGGCTGATCTAATGTATGAATATCGATATGAAGGATCTCAGGATAGGCCATTTTATTGGTATCATCAATTGGTTTCAGATACTATCTTAGTTTCTGAGCAGCTAGATCCGACAGGAGAGATATTAGTGGAGAATAGGGAAAGACTCCTGCCAGAGGGTGCCATTTTGCTTCAACAAACTATTACAGAACGGGATACGAGTACTGGCCAACGCGTATCAACTAGCTTTGACATTTTGGCAGATGATTTGTTTTCGTTTGAACCTTTAGACTCCTCATTAGTTTTGACTAATGAAGTCGCCTTTGCTTCAAAAGTTTATCCTGGTCAAAACACTACAATTACGAAGAAAAGACAATTTATAGGGGATACATTGGTTACTTTTAAAGGCGAAACTTATCCTGCTATACAATTTAGTTTAGTAGAACATTATGACATTGAAGAGGTAGGGCACTTAGAATTTGATGTCTTGGGGCAAGAGACCTACGCTTTTGGGCTAGGTTTATTCGCATTAAAAAAGAAACTCGAAGGAGGAGCGGAAATAGCCTACATTTTGCATAATTATGAACTGGTTGAAAAAGATTAATTACTTTCTTGGATTACTCTTCGTTGGGGTAGGAGGTTCAGTCATTGCGCAAGAACCAGTAAACCTTCAATGCATAGATGGTGATTTTCTGGTATGGCTTTCGCCTGCCACACAACCTAATTGTTCTTTTATACAACATGAGGTCTTTTACGCCGATAATGAGGCTGGACCCTATCAAAGTTTGTCTACTATAGCAGATATTACTCAAGAGGAACTAGAGTTGATAAATATACCATTTGGAGTACTGTATTTTTATGTGGAGACAACTTACGACTGCTTTGGGGATGTTGTTGTCCAGTCTGATACCATTGATAATCGCCCTCCAGAATTAGTTCCTATTTCTTATTTAGACGTTTCGGATGCTGGTATTACAGTCCATTGGAATGACGAGGTTAATGACCCATTAAACCATGGATATGTTATCTACAGAACGGATGGTAATGGAACGAATGCACTAGATACTGTGTATGGCGTGAATGCTTATTTAGATGATTCGGTATTGCCCATTATGCAACCCGAAATTTATTATGTGCTAGCTCTAGATCCCTGCGGGAATTTAAGCATATTTGATACAACCCATACGTCTCTTTTTTTAACTATAGAATTTGACTATTGTATTAATAAATTTCAAGCTAATTGGAACTTAATTGAAGACTATCAATTACTTGATTCTGTGGTTATGCAGACCACCCATGAAACTGGTGATATATTCCGCAAAGTGCTAAAGGATGATGTTACCTCTTCCTTGCAATCGCCGCTGAGTGGAAATGGAACATATTGTATTGAAATACTAGTATATTATAGCTCAGGTGATGTTGCAACAAGTAATGAAGTTTGTGAAACTATTCAAGTGGCTCCTTCATTAAAATATCTAACCACCAGTAATGTCTCTATGTTAGAATCTAGTGTTTTGATAGAGTGGTTAGCTGCAGATTTAAGTGCAATAGAGTCTGTAGAGGTAATAGGGCAAGACATAAATGGGGATAATATATGGTCAAGTGGCATTCAATTATTATCCTTGGGGGACAATCAGTTTGTGCAAAACTTTGAGCGAAATTTTACGGATGACACCTATCAAACTTATCGAATAAATATAATTGATGATTGCGGTGTAGAATTTCTTTCCGAACCCCTTTCAAACTTAAGACTAAGTCTATTGGAAATGGAAGAGGAATTGCACTTTAATTGGGATGATGGCGAACTCAGTGAGCTCAATCCCCTCGGCTATCAGTTGTACAAAGTGACACCTGATGGACCAGTTCTATTGGGTAGCTTTAACAACCAGGTCAATAGTTTTATTTATGAGCTTACCCCAGAAGATTTAAAACAAGAAAACGTGCCTTTTTACTGTTTACGACAAGGTGTTGTTTCATCAGAATTTATAGGAGAAGCTAATGTTTTGACTTATTCAAATCAGGTAAATTACGAGCCTAAGATCAAATTAGTTTTTCCGAATGCAATAGCTCCCACTGGTATTAATACTACCTTTAAGCCTGTTTGGGTATCTGGGGTGTACACAGCCTATGAACTTCAGATATTTGATCGATATGGACAACAACTATACATAACACAGGATTTAAGCAGTGGATGGACGGGTTATTATCAAAATGAACCCTTACCATCAGGTAGATTTCATTATATTGCTTCAATCTCAGATAGATATGGAGAAGTATATATTTACGAAGGAGATGTGGTTATTGTTAGGTAGACGATATGCATATGCTTTTTTAGGAAAAAATATATAGTAGGGTGGAAAAATAAGTTAATGTTTTATATATTTGCCTCGCTTCCTAAAGCATGGTCGGGTGGCCGAGTGGCTAGGCAGTGGTCTGCAAAACCTCGTACGGCGGTTCGAATCCGCTCCCGACCTCAAAAGTCAACTCCAAGACAGGAGTTGGCTTTTTTCGTTTTTTAATATTATATTTATTTATATTTATTAAGGCAAAAAAAACGCAGGTCGAACAAATCCGACCCGCAAAAAACCAAGTTAACATCCCTCTCGCCAAAAAAGGATGAAAATGATAAACAATTTTACCATTATAACCTTGATAATAGAGCAAATTTAGATTAATTCACCTAAATTGGTAATTAAAATTCGATAAATGGTTCGCTTTAAGGTTTTTTTGTAATCCTTAAAATCATCTTTTGAAAGCTACTCCAATCTCTTAGATCATTCCCCCTTATTGTATTTGATACAACTAGCTAATTAAATGGACTTAACCAAAGGCAAGGCAGACAATGATTTGAATGGAGAAGTTCCTATCAATAAAAATACTGAAGCATTAGCAAATCAGTTTGCTACTGCTATGTCTACTGAAATGGTTGCGCCTTTTTTGAATTATCTAGAAGTTTTTGATAGTGGATTTATATCAGAAATTGATGAAACAGGTGTCCATTATTGCAATAAAGCATTCCTTAATCTATTCAAAATTGATGTCAAAGATGTAAGTGAAGTAATAAATACTTCTATTTTTGAACTCTTTAAATCCCTTCCATACGGTACTTACTTAATGGATGAAATACCTGGGCTTAATCCGAGCAATTACAAGGAAATTACTACTTCAAAAAAGAAGAAATTTAAGCTTAGGAATCATTTGACGATTCAGGTGAAGTATTTCCCTGTAATGGAGGAAGGAAAATTAGTTTCACGATTTTGGTTATTTGATGATATTACGATACAGACCCTGACGGAATTCACCATGTCGGAGCGGGAGGAAAAATATAGGGGTATTTTAGAGAACATGGAACTTGGAATTTTAGAAGTAGACAATAATGGTCATGTGGTTCGGGCATATGATAGATTCTGTTCTATGACAGGGTATTCTCAAGAGGAATTATTAGGAAAAGATGCATTGGAGCTATTGGTGACTGAGGATGAACGCTATATTCTTCAGCAACAAACGGCCGACAGAGCCAACGGAAAGGCTTCTGTATATGAAATAGGTATTATTAAGAAGAATGGAGAGAAAATTTGGGTTTTAATCTCTGGTGCTCCAATTATGGACTCTAATCAAAAAATTGTAGGAACAATTGGGTTACACTATGATATAACAGAGCGGAAAAGATCAGTAGTTGAATTAGAAAAAGCAAAGGTAGAAGCAGAAGCCGCCAAAGAGGCTGAGAAGCAATTTTTGGCTAATGTTAGTCATGAAATGAGAACTCCTTTGAACGCCATTTTAGGGATGACTAATTTGTTGAATGGCACCAATCTTAATACGGAGCAGCGAGAATATCTTGAAATGTTGGATAGCTCATCCAATATGTTACATAGTTTAATTACAGATATTCTAGATATATCTAAAATTGATGCTGGTGAAGTTAAAGTGAATAAATCACCCTTTGACTTGATTAAGATTCTAACTACTATGGTAAGAACTTTTTCATTAAGAATGGAGAACAAGCCAGTGGTTGTCAGATTTGTACAGCCAGATTTGAAAGATTTTTGGGTAAATGGTGACTTGCTTTTGTTTAAGCAGATTCTCAATAATCTCATTGGTAATGCATGCAAGTTCACTAAAAAGGGAAATGTTATCTTGGAGTTGAGGCTACAACTTCTATCTGATTCTTCTGTAAAAGTTTGTATAGATGTAATAGATACTGGAATAGGGATTGCTGAAGAAGAGCAACAATTGATATTTCAAAAATTCAAGCAGGCATCTAACAATAAAGAAAACCACTATAGTGGCACAGGACTAGGCCTAGTGATTACAAAAAAATTGGTTGAACTTCAAAATGGAACTATTCAGTTGAAGAGTCGATTAAATGAAGGGAGTACGTTTAGTATTGAAATACCATTTGAAAGATGTGATGAAATAGCAGAAATTGAAGAACAAGAAATTGATGTAAGTAGTATTGGACAATCGAAAATATTGATTGTAGAGGATAACTATTTAAGTCAGCGGTATATAACTACTTTGATGAAAAAATGGTCCTTAGAACATGAACTTGCAAAAGATGGTTTGGAGGCAGTTGAATTATGTAATAAAGAAAAATTTGACTTAATTCTTATGGATGTTAACATGCCAAGACTTAATGGTTTTAAGTCAAGTCGTAAGATTTTAAGTTCAAGCAAGTATAACAAGAGTACGCCTATTGTAGCACTTACTGCATCAGGTTTAAAGCATACCAAACTAGAAACAGAAAGAGTGGGTATGGTTGATTTCTTGCTTAAGCCGTTACATCCTCAAGACTTAAAGAAAATACTCGTTAAATATTGTCCAAAAAAAGCAGTACAAAAATCAGATATGGAGAGATTTATTTTCGATAGTACATTAGATTCAAGTTATTTAGATAGTATTTTTGATGGTGATGTTGATTATGCAAAAGAAATGTTTGAGATTTTCTTTGAATCAACTGCTATTGAATTTAAAGAAATTGAACCATATTTTGAAAATAATGACTTTGGTGCAGCCAAAAGCCTAGTACATAAATTAAAACCATCCTTTTACATGGTCGGATTGACAAAAATTGGAGGATTAATGGATGAACTAGAAATACGGTTGCAAGACTCAGATAATAATGAATCGTCTCGAATTCTTTTTAATAAAATTAAAGAAATGTTTGCTAGTTCTGAATCTATCCTTAGAAAGGATTTAGAACGTATGCGGGCCTTTCTCACTAAATAGATTATAAATTGAGAAGCTCCAAGTTAACATGCATGATTGTAGAAGATGATCTTATGGCAAGAAAATCTTTAGAAAAATTATGCGAAAAAGTAGACTACCTAAGCCTTAAGTGGTCAGTTGAAAGTGGCCAAGAAGGATTGGATATTTTAAAAAGTGAAGTACCAGATTTGATCTTTCTAGATGTTGAAATGCCTGGAATGAGTGGCTTTGACTTTTTAGATAAAGCAGCTAATATCAAACAGGTTATTTTTACAACCGGAAAAGAACAGAATGCAGTAGAAGCATTTCGATACCGCGCGACAGATTTCTTGGTGAAACCCATAGATCGGAAATTGTTTATATCAGCAGTCGAAAAAGCGCTTGAAAATCATAACTTAAATTTCCTTTACCAAAACCATGCTAATTGCATTTACATTAAGGAGAATGGAAAATATATCCGAATTGGATATGATGATATTCTGTATTTCGAAAATGAAGGTGATTACATTAAGGTTTTTATGAATGGAGGATCCCATTTGTTTCATGGAACCTTACGAAATATAGCTACCAAGCTAACAGATCCTAGGTTCTTGAAAGTACACCGTACTTATATTGTAAACCTAGATAAAATCGTAGATATAGAAGAGAATACTTTAGTAATTGGACGTAAAGTAATACCTATTAGTCGGGCGAATAAGCCTATTCTTATGAATCGATTAAATATTTTGTAAGTCAAAAAACTAACATATCTGCTGATTTCATATATAATTTTTCCTTTTATCGAAAAAGCACCTTTAAATAACAAAAAAAGATCAATTTAAAGGAAATAATATATATGAAAAATATCTTAGTAGCTGAAGACCACCCTATGATTCTAAAGGCTGTTGCACAATCTCTGTCAATGGCAGGATACAATGTTCTTTCTGCACCCAATGGAATAACAGCAATAAATCTTTTCGAAAACAATAAATTAGATGCTATAATAACTGACCTAATGATGCCTGAAGCATCTGGTATTGATCTTATTAAACATGTTCGAGCAACAAATGCTGATGTACCGATTTTGGTTATGTCCACTGTTAGTAATGAAACAGTTATTGTAGAAGTCTTAAGTATAGGAGCTGATGAATATGTAAGGAAACCATTTATTCCTAAAGAGTTATTGCAGCGACTAGAACATATTCTTAGTAAGAACGAAACAAAAATTTACTCAGACTCGCTATCAGAATTAAATAATTAAGCGCCAGTTTTACGGAGTGCTTTGAAAAAAATCTCTACCGGATGCCATACTTTTCTTTGAGTTAATTCTTCCATTTGATGACAACAACTTACACCCTGCCCAGCAATAATCCATTGAGCAGACTTTTCATTGATGCTAGGAATTAATTTGACTTCAGCCATTTTTACACTCATTTCATAGTTATCTTTTTGATAACCATAACTTCCCGCCATTCCGCAGCAAGCACTATTCACCTCTTGGACTATATGGTTTTTTGGAATACTTAGTGCATTAAGTATACTATCCATGTCGCCTAATGCTTTTTCATGACAATGTGTGTGTAATAGTATTTTTCGATCTAATTGATCGAACACCTCTGCTTCAAATTCTTGCTTTGCATAACAATTATATATGAATGACCCGAAAGAAAAAGACACAGCGGATAGTTGTTTGGTTAAGCTTTTATCCGTTTGATTAATTTTTTGGTATTCATCCCAAAAACAACTAAGCACAGAGGGCTCGAGACTAATAATGGGAATGGATTGTGTAATATATGGTTTAAGGATTTTTAGATTTTTAATGGCCTGTTTTTCTGCTTTACCAATATATCCCTTGGATAAAAGTGCTCGTCCACTTGCCTGTAATTTCACTAAATGAACTTGATAACCTATAGCCTGAATGACCTGTTTAGCTTGTTCAAACAAATGTGGTCTATTGGCAGTATTAAATTCATCTAATAGTAAGACTACAGTTTTCTCCTTTCCCTTTTGACCTATCGAATTTTTTAGCGCTTTACTTGACTTGAATAGAGGTAAAGTACGCGCTGGGTGAATTTCAAGCATGGATTTGATTATTCTCCCCCCTATATTGGATTGAATTATGCTGTTACTAAGTTTAGGGAATGCCTTGCCGATTTTATTGAATAGATGGATATGACCAAAGAAATACCTAGACCAGTTGAAGAACTGTTTTTGATAATAATGTTCCTCAAAGACAAGCTTAAGAAGCCCCATGTCCACACTGGAAGGACATTCTTTTGAACAGGCTTTACAACTTACACAGTGTGCTAGAATTTGATGTAAATCATGTTCATCAACTTGCACGATTTCGTCTCCTATTGCTTTATGGAATTCTCTAAAAGCATTGGCACGCGCTCGAGTAGTCATGATTTCATCATTAGAGGCATGGTAAGATGGACACATTTGACCTAAAGCTTCAGGGCCTTTTCTACAATCACCGGATCCATTACATTGATCTGCTATCTTAAGTACATCTATACTAGGATTGAGGTGGTTGGAATGTAGTTTTTGTTTGAGTGGAATTTGGTCTCGAATTGCCTCGTCCATCTTTGGTGCCTGCACAATTTTACCTGGATTGAAAATATTATGCTCATCCCAAATCTTTTTTAAAGCTTCAAAAGCTTGGTAGATCGTTTTACCATAAACAAGCTCTAGGAATTCAGCTCTAACTCTTCCATCTCCATGCTCACCGGATAAGGAACCATTGTACTTTTTTACTAAATGAGCAACAGCTGTGCTGATAGATCTGAAATCACTTTTACCTTTTGAAGATCTAAGGTCTAGTATGGGCCTAAGGTGAATTTCACCAGCTCCAGCATGCGCATAATAAACGGCTTCTTGTCCAAAGTGCTTCATGATTTCGGTGAACTCCGCAATGTATTGTGGTAACACATCTAATGAAACAGCGGTATCCTCGATACAAGCAACTGCTTTTTTATCGCCACTCAAATTGGCTAGCAAACCCAAGCCAGCTTTTCTTAATTCCCAAACTTCTTTGCTTTTATTACCATAAACTTCTGATATGGCATACGCCTTACTATGTTCCTGAATAGTTTTAAGAAGATGGGCTGTCTTTTTTTGAAGTGCTTCTGTAGACTCAGCTCTAATTTCAAGCAAGAGTACAGCTTTTGGATTACCTTGAATGAAAAAGCGTTTATCGGCATATAGTGGACTAGCTTCTGTACAACTTAAAATGATGTCATCCATCATTTCACATGCATTTAGATCATGCTCCATGATGGGTTTAACAGCCTCTAGGCACTCAACTACATCATTAAAATGAGGACAGATTAGCGCAACTTCTGGATCGGGTAATGGATCTAATTGTAGTGTAAGTTCCGTGCAAATACCTAAGGTTCCTTCTGAACCTGCAAAAACATGAACCAATGTATTTTCAATGGAATTTTGAATCAAATTATCCAATGCATAGCCTGAATTTCTTCTATGAATATCAGGACTAGGAAAGTATTTATCTATGGCTTGGATCAGCGATTTATCTTGGCAAAGCGCTTTGGTTTTATTTATTTTTTCTTGAATGGAAGCATTCGTAAATACTAGACCTGCTGAAGATAGATGTAATGGATGAGCATCATTCGTAAATATTTTTGCCGCAAGGGTCTTGTCTCTTGTGGTGCCATACTTGATAGAGCTTGTTCCACTGGAGTTATTACCATACATTCCACCAATGGTACAGCGATTTGCGGTTGAGGTATTGGGTCCAAAATGCAGACCACTTGAAGCAATAAGGCGATTAAGCTCATCTCTTACAAGTCCTGGTTGAACTTTAACCCATCTTTCCACTGGATTAAACTCAAGGATCTTATTAAAGTGCCTACTTAAGTCAACAACCAAGCCTGTTCCTACGCATTGCCCAGCTAATGAGGTTCCACCGCCTCTTGGTATGATTCCTATTTTGTTTTTTGAGGCGAACTGGATGATTTTCTGAATATCTGATTCTGTTTTAGGATAGCACACAGCAAGCGGAATTTCTCTATACACAGAGGCATCTGTTGCATATACAGATCGGTGTAAGGCAGAAGTTTCTACTTCCCCCTCCAATTCTTTCAAAATTCCTAGACTAGCTTGGTTTACCATAAACAAATCGTTAACGGATTTTAAATCTAAGTAGTTTAAGTGTTTCGCAATGCTTATTTTTGCTTAAAAATGGTCAAAAATTATAAAATAGAATTGCCAGCATTAGCTAGAGGTTATCATCTAATTGACCAATATATCAATCAGGCCATACCAAAATGGCCTAATGATGGTTTATTAACAATATTTATACAACATACATCCGCTGCTATTTGTATTAATGAAAATGCTGATCCATCTGTTCGGGTAGATTTTGAATTTTTTCTTAATCGAATTGTTCCAGAAAACTTACCAGAGTTAACCCATACCATGGAAGGACCTGATGATATGCCAGCTCATATTAAAGCAGCATTGATTGGAAGTAGTATTCAAATTCCAATTATTAATGGTCGATTGGCTTTAGGTACCTGGCAAGGAATATATCTTTGTGAATTTAGGAATAATGGAGGTCGTAGAAGATTGATTGGAAATATTATAAGCTAATGAACGCATACTTTGAAGGGATATTTTTGGGTTTGGCTTTGAGCATAATGGTTGGTCCATTACTTATTGCCTTGGTGAGCACAAGTTTGGAATATGGACAGAAAGCAGGGCTATTTGTAGCCTTAGGGGTGTGGTTAAGTGATATGACTTGTTTTGGACTCGCTTATTTAGGTATTGGTAAATTAGTTGATGTAAGTGCTAATCCTAATTTTGAACTATATGTCGGTATTGGTGGAGGGATTGTGCTTACTGTTTTTGGATTGGTTTTTATCCTGGGTGCGAGAAAGCAGATGAAATTGGAGCAAATAAGTCTAGAGGAAAGGGACAAGGAAACCACTGATTCCATGAACGCGAAAAAACCAATGTATGTATATCTAATCAAAGGTGTTTTGATCAATACAGTCAATCCATTTACCATCATTTTTTGGAGTGGTGTAGCTTCAGCTGCAATCTCAGACAAAACCCAGAGTGGGGCTTTTTTGTTTTTCTTAGGTATTATGACTGCATTAGTTTTATTGGACTCCTTAAAGGTTTTAATGGCAGATCGAGTAAAAAGTCGATTAGAAAGTGGATTTATTCTAAAGTTTCGCTTAGTCTCAGGCATGGCATTGATTTTCTTTGGGGTAGTCATGCTAGTAAGGGTTTTATAAAAAAAGCTCCACTTGGGAGCTTCATTTATTTTTTACTAAACAGGTTGTATTTCAAAATGCAGTAGATGGCTCTAAATCCATCTCTCCAACCAATTTTCTTTCCTTCCTCGTAGGTCCTTCCGTAATATGAAATACCTACCTCATAAATTCTAATGTTGGGAATCCTAGAAATTTTTGCAGTAACCTCTGGTTCAAAACCAAATCTGTTCTCCTTTAAATTTAAGTTTTGTATAATTTCAGTTTTAAATAGCTTATAGCACGTCTCCATATCCGTTAGGTTCAAATTGGTAAACGCATTGGATAAGAAGGTCAAGAATTTATTACCTATGGAATGCCAAAAGAACAAAATTCGGTGTGGGTTTCCACCCATAAACCTCGAGCCATATACTACATCTGCAAATCCAGTCAATACTGGTTTCAAAAGGATGTTATATTCTTCTGGATCATATTCTAAATCTGCATCTTGGATAATTAGGTAATCTCCTTTTGCTTTTTGAATACCAGTATGCAGAGCAGCTCCCTTCCCCTTATTAACCTCATGTGCGTAGTATGAGATATTAAGCTCAGGATGATCTTTCATGTATTTTTTGATTGCTCCATCTGTATCATCTGTGGAACAATCATTAACAAGAATAATTTCTTTTTCAATTCCAGCGGTAAGTTGAACTGCTGCAACTTTATCTAAAATTAGATGCAAGGTTCGTTCCTCATTATAGGCAGGAATCAATATGGAAAGTGTCATATTTCTACTCATCGATCAATAATTGCGAAGCGCAAAGTTAATAATAATCATCAGCTTACATAAAAAAAGTAAAGAGATGCTAATTAGATACTTTTCTTAAGTATGAGTATGGACAACTTATATTATATCCTTAATATTGCACCGATTTAATCGTTTTAACTTGGATAGAATAATTGGGACATATACTACTGGACTTGAAGGGCCTCTATTAATTGTAATAGGTGGGATGCATGGGAATGAGCCTGCTGGAGTTCTTGCTTTGGAGCAATTATTTGGTTTGCTGGAATTAGAGTCAGAGAAGAATCCGGCCTTTGAGTTTAGAGGGAAGCTAATTGGTATTCGAGGGAATATTGCTGCTTTGAAAAAGAAAGAACGATTTATCAAAAGAGATTTAAATCGTTCTTGGATACCGAGCCACTTAGAGCAAATTAAATCCCAAGGAGCATCTTTAGATGCGGAGGATAAGGAGTTGATGGAACTATTGAAATGCTTAGAGCCCTTTATAGCATCTTCCTCAGATCCGATATGTGTATTGGATATCCATACAACTACTGCACATGGAGGCATATTTTCTATTCCAAATGGAAGTGCAAGAAGTTTAGATTTGGCCAAAGCTATGCATGCTCCTGTAGTGCTAGGTATGATCGAAGGAATTAGAGGAACTTCCTTACATTATTTCAATCAAGCTAATTGGGGGGATAATATGACCTCTGTTGTTTTCGAGGCAGGTCAACACGATGAACCACTTGCTGTAGATCGATCTATTTCAGCTATCATCAGTTGTTTAAGAGAACTAGGCTGTATTAGATCTTCGGATGTAGAAAGCAAACACGAAGCTATTTTAAAAACTTATGCAAAAGGACTTCCTACCATTACTCAATTGATTTATACCCATAGTATTTCACCTGATGATCAATTTATTATGGAGCCTGGGTTTTTGAATTTTCAAACTATTGAACCAGGGACTGTTTTAGCAAGAGATATCAACGGTCCTGTAATAGCCCAAGAATCAGGTATGATACTGATGCCACTTTACCAGAAACAGGGTGAAGATGGATTTTTCTTAGTACGTCCAGTGGAATATTAAGCACTGGCGCTGTTCAAGGCATCGATGACTGTTTTTAGTCCGATAATCATAATCTCCTTGCCTTCTTTAGTGAATTGAAAGCTATCTTCCTCTTCTTCATCTTCAATGATAGAATCCTCCACAAATGCAAGTAGATCTTCTTGCTGATAATTCAAGAAAAATGGATCCATTTTTTCTGTGAATGTTTTGCCACTGGCTTCATTCCAAATTTCCCAGTTTTCCTCTTCGAAACTACCAATAGAAT
>CAXQNQ010000176.1:0-6986 GCA_964225135.1 Mesoflavibacter profundi | reverse complement strand
ATTCCCCAAAACCCAAGCCACTGAAAATATTGGAACTTTGCCAAGTTTGACCACCATCAATGGAAAATTCTAAGCCGCCCATAGCGCCAGTAGTATTGACTTCTATGGAACCATCCTCTTCCCCACTTACTGTCTCATTGGTCACTACAAATTCAGCAGCCAACATACATTCTGCTATCTCAACCTCGAACTCAAATGAACAACCATTGGCATCCACTACTACTACGTCGTATAAGCCAGGCAATAAATACACAAAGAAATCTTCATCTGAAAAGGTTTGACCACCATCAATCGAATAGGTAAAAGGAGCTACCCCATTGGCTACAGTTATCTGCATAGTACCATCATAGGTGTCTGAACCTGATGCTGCTGTAGTACTTGCAATAGCACTGAGCAAACATGGTGCACCCGCACAGAACTCATTAAACTCAAAATCACCAAAGTTCACCTCTATTAAAGAAGCTAGAACATTCCCATCCTCATCTAGGATTTCATAATCTCCATCATCATAGAAAAAACCACCATCCAATCCATCACCCCAAGAATCATAAATCTTGAAGGTGTAACAAGCATCATCTTCTACACAAAATTGATAGTTGAAGGTAGTCTCTGCTTGATTATAAGGGCCACCTGAATAGATAACCACATCATTTTCATCTACAATTTCCCAGGTAGTTTCTCCTGGATATCCATCAGTAGTCAAATTGAGGAAAATACTTGCTCCAGCATTGGTAACATCTACCGTTCTTGTACCTGAATCATTAGCTGCATCCTCATCCACCTGACCATTTGGTTCACTGACGACCACCTCAATCTCCGCTGTTCCATCTACTAGCCCCTCTACCAAAATAGTCACAGTTTCACTCTCGCCAAATGCCAAAGCTCCCGTCCAATTTATCGGTGCACCACTTGGATCACCATTAACAAAAACATTGAACACCACTGATTCTAATAACTCGAATCCTCCATTAGCCAAAACCACATCTAATTCTACACTAGTACCACAAACTAATGTTACATCCGAATCTACACTTAGAATAGCTGCATCATAATCCAACTCATGCGAGACAGTAGTTCGCAGCGTATCATTGAAGTTCGCTGTATCCTCGTCCCAATCGGTTATAATCTCAAATTCGTGAAAACCTAGGGCACTCAAGTCTACTGTAGGTACAAAGGTATGCACATACTCTTCATCAGAAGCTAAAGTCTGGTTGACAGTCTCCGTAGCTATAAATGCACCATCCAAATAACAAGAAATATCAAAGGATTCTACAGATTCTATGCCGTAATTCTTCACCGTTACACTTACCGTTTCAGCAGGCCCCAAATCATTACTTGACATAGGTGTATTCAATAAAGAAGGCCCAATATCAAAGGTATCTCTACCCAATTCAAAAGCTGTAATCATAGTTCCCCAACCACTGGAAGTCTTCATATACTCAGCTGTGAACCAAAAGCCTCTTTCATCAATTGGATCAACCGTCATACAAGAATAATCACCATATCTAGAGTTTGGAGCAATACCATTACCCTCAACAATAATATATTCCTCAACCGTCATTTCTCCCAATGGATCACTACTTCTTCTACCGGTGTAGGCTAAGCCTGGATGGATATTCTCACTCGAAATAGAATAAGCCAATCCAATATTACCACTCACATCCATGGCGATAGAGGGTATAAAACGATCCAATCCATCATCTGGAGCAAAAGTCCCTTCTTGATAGACCGTCCAACCTGCCCCACCAGAACGTCTTAACTCCATCCAGCGAATACCAGCTGTATTATCTCCTCCAGTATAGTCTACTATAAAACAAAGCACAATAGCTTCATAGGATCCAAAATTTCTATATTTCACCTGATTCATAATCACCTCCTGTAATCCATCGATTCCACCTCCATTTAACTGAGGAATACAAGAAAAGCCTGGACCAGAAACTGAACAAGGATTAGAATCATAAGCTGCTGTCTCCACATCGGTTTGAGTGACAACAGTATTAGTCGCATCTGACCAGTCGATATCAATCTCAAAAATTTCAATCAAATCTATTGGACTATCTCCCCAAGCATCGTCATTCATACGAATGACCATAGGCTTTGCATCTACTGGTGGTACAGCCGATCCAATCCAATCCACAGGAGTAGCTACAAAGAACCCTGGACTACCAGGTATGGTAGGTAAAACGTGTCGTTGAATGTTCACATTGTCCTCCCCTGCAATCAATGCAGCTCTGTCAATCACATAAAACTCTTGACCAGAACCTCCTTCATTTGAAGTAACGACCACAGCATTCGTCCACAGGGAATATTTAGGATAATCTGGAAACTGTGGAGTGGAGAATTCATAGGTAAAATAACTGCCAAGTGGATCCGAGGTCTCCGATACAGCAATTAGTAAGGCATTGCCTGAACCATTAAATTCGGTTATGATCCAACGTTCATGCTCTTGATCAAAAAACACTATCGGATCTCCCAAGGAAGTCACACCCATACCTGCCCAAATCGTATTCATAGAAATGATGCCAGATACCTCAGATCCATCCGTCTTATCAAAAACTTGAAATGCTGTCGCATTCACCATCTGAACATAGTAATCCTTACCAATAGCTCCATCTGGATCAGGAGGAGATGGATTACCTGCGGCCCCAGTCTGCATACCATCCACATTAATAAAAGGCTCTACAATAAAATTAGAAGCACTTTTAACTTCGGTCTGTCGAACTGGATCCATACCCAAAGGTTGAGCATCTTTGATCGAATTGGCAGGAATACCTCTACCATTAAAGTTAGGAATAGTCTTGGCTTTGAATCGTTTCTTGTAGGCATCCTTTTTGGCAAGGTCTACCCCATTTTGCTTAGCAAGATTTCTTACAGGTGCTGTCTTACCTAATTTGACAGCAAAGGTAGAACTGGATTCCACTTTTATAACTTGGCTATTGTTTTGTGCTTGAATGCTTGACATAACAAAGCACAAACAAACAATAATGAATAGTTTAATCTGACGCATTACGAATGTTAGATTTTGTGATTAGTTACTTAATAATAACTATTTATAAAATAACGATAGTACAATATGTCGAATTGCTCCGGGCTATTGCTAAATTATTGCATTTCGCCACATTAAAATGTTGAACCTCCTTTATTATTGTTAAAAAACTCTTGTACCTTTGCTTTACGCTAAAACATACAAGAAAATCTGAAGAAAAGCGTTTAAATAATGCAAATAAAACCGTTTAAGGCACTCACACCGGAATTAAGCTTAATCAAGTCTGTAGATACCTTTTTCAACACTGTCAAACAGGAGTTTCCAAAATACAATAAGGCTGGTTTTTTCAAATCTGGATTAAACCCAGCATTATATATCTATCGAATTACGGAAGAGGACCACTCCTATACAGGCATACTGACCAGTTCTTCTGTAGAAGATTATAACTCTAATAAAATTAAAAAACACGAGAAAACGATTTCAGTTAAAGAGCAACAACAAATAGCCCTGCTCTTACACCGAAAGGCCATTGTTAAGCCCGTTCTCCTAACCTATAATTCCGTTTCAGAAATTGATGTTTTCACCCAAAACATCATTGAATCTAGACCAGCTACCACCACCATTTTCTTTGATGCTGACCAACAAAAGCATGAAATTTGGACCGTAGACGCTCTAGTAGAAATTGAGACCCTTCAAACCCTTTTCGCTGAAAAAGTATCGCACGCATACATTGCTGATGGACACCACAGAACCTCGACCTCTGCACTCATGCATGAACGATCAAATGGAACAGAGGAGGACAAGTACCAGTATTTCTTGACGGCATATTTCCCCAATAATCAATTAGAAATCCTAGCTTATAATAGAGTTGTAGAGGCTTTAGCTTCTATTACACCTACCCGATTCATGGCTCAATTGGCCAAATATTGCAAAATAACACCTTTAGCACTTCCAGAAGCTCCAAGCACTCCAAGAGAACTGGTTATGTATATCAATTACGAATGGTATAAACTGAAGTGGAAAGACAACGTCTTAAATAAAGCTCCAGAAAATGTGCTGGATGTTGAACTGTTCAATAAGTATATTCTCAACAAAATACTCCAGATCAAGGATGTAAAAGATGATCCTCGTATTCGATATGTGGAAGGTAAGCTTGGCTTAGAAGGGGTAGCTAATAAAACCAAAAAAGCGCCCGATCGAATTGGGTTTTCCCTTTTTCCAGTAGCTATGGAAGAATTTATCCGAATCTCAGAGAAAGAAGAAATACTTCCACCTAAATCTACTTGGTTTGAACCACGTATGAAGAATGGTGTTATCGTACAAACCATTGGATAAAACTGAAGAAATGTCTTTAAGAAAAATTGGTGCAAGCCGTATTCATACCGTATCTGGTAAAGTCATTGAAAATGGCATTATCATGCTAGATCAAAACAATACCATTGTTGGGATTGAAAACCAAGCAGATCACGGAATGGATGGTGTTGAACTATACGATGGAGATATCATTCCAGGCTTGATCAATACCCATTGCCATTTAGAACTCTCCCACCTAATTGGAGCAGCTCCTACAGGCACAGGATTGTTACCTTTCTTAAATGCAGTAGTATCCTTGAGGGATTTTCCAGAGGAAGATATTCTGAAAGCCATCCAAAAAGGCGATCAGCAAATGCAAGATGAAGGCATAGTAGCTGTAGGAGATATATGCAATAAGTTAGATACCGCTCGTACAAAAGCGGAAAGTCCTATTCATTACTACAGCTTCGTTGAGATGTTCGACTTCATGCAAAATGCATTGACGGAGAATACCTTCGAACAATACAAAGCGGTTTTCGAAGGGCAAGCAGATGGACATGGGAATAAAAAAAGCTGCGTGCCGCATGCTCCCTACACCGTTTCTCCTGGATTATTCCAATTATTAAAGGACACCACGCAGCCGAATCAAACCATCTCCATACACAATCAAGAAACGCCACACGAAGACCAATTATTCGTAGAAAAAACCGGTGGATTTTTGGACTTTTACGAGGGATTCAACTTCTCATTGGAGGATTTCCAGCCAACTGGCAAGCATTCTATATACTATGCTATGGAAAACATGAATCCGGAATGTAAAACCATTATGGTGCATAACACCATGACCACAAAGGAAGATATTGAGGCAGCGCAGCATTGGAATAAGCAGGTATATTGGGCCACTTGCCCCAATGCCAACCTCTACATTGAGAATAGAATGCCTGAGTACAAAAAATTCTTAGAAACAAATGCCAAAGTAACCATCGGTACGGATAGTCTAACCTCTAATTGGAGACTCTCCATCTTAGATGAAATGAAAACCATCCTCAAATACCAATCTTACCTAGATTTTGAAACCGTTCTGAAGTGGGCAACCTTAAATGGAGCTGAAGCCCTAGGTTTCGATAATATATTGGGCAGTATTGAAATAGGTAAAGCACCTGGAATCAATTTGCTTGTGATGCCGAATGGCACATTCGATGAGCAGACTACTATTCAGGTTTTGGCAAAAAACGGCTAAGCAATAGCTCTATTTCCGCACCGCGCTTTTTCAACTGTTCCTGAAAACGCTGAGCAGCTGCCGACTCAGGTATCAAAGGACGATGATTCAAGGAAGAGGTATACTGCTTCACCTGTTTGCAGACCTGCATACACGCTTCTGTAAAATAAACTTGCTGAAAAGCATTCCACACATATTCAATAGCTTCCGCACTTGGATGCACCCGATCCTTTTCGTAGAATCTATAATCTCTTAACTCATCAATCACCAATTCATAAGCTGGGAAGTAATGCACGTTTTCAAATTGCTCCGACAGATACTCACACAACATCAGAAGCCTTGCTTTTTACCGATTACTTTCCACCAAACCATCTCTTTTATAACGGACTGGACTTACAGTAACTATAATCTGCAAGCCCGGATTTATGCCCTTTAATTCGTCTATTAGGTGACTATAAGCTTCCATTAAAACCTTGGTACTGCTCATTTGCTTCTCAAACAAATCCGTTGGCTGTTTGTGACAATTCACCACCGCTTGGTCCATAGATTTATGTTTCCAAAAAAATGCCGAACCAAAGGTTAAAACCAGCACATTCGCTTGAGTCAACTGTGTTTTAAATTGAAGTAGGCGCTGATTAATCGAATCTAAGAAATCTGCTTGATCCAAACCATAAATACTGCTATGGTGCTGCCAAGAATGCCAAATATTTTCATTGGATAATAAGTCTTCTGCTTGATAGGGCCTCTCTGCTATTGCCCTGCTAAGTAAGGAGGACATGCTCAAGGGATGATAAAGTATTCCATTTGGATTAACTACCATTTCAAAGCGTAAATCCTGCATCAATTGACCTACATGTGTAGCAAAACATGACCCCAACATCAACACCCGTTGGCTGTGATCTATCTTCAAATTAGATTGAGGTAGCTCAAGCTTTAAAGTCCAATGGTCCATGACAAAGTTGTTTTAGTCGATTAACAAGCGGATCCAAGATAGATCCATCCCTAACTTAATCTTTTTTTAGTACATTTATTCCATATTCAGGTGAACCAATCAGCACACATGGCGCTCTTAGATAAATTCATTAAAAACAAATCCGCACCACTTCCTAGTCACCCAGGAAGGTTTTCGCAATATCATCTATCAGAACGGCAGCGTTTGGCCTGGGCTAAAGCACAGGAATATCATCTATCGGAAAACCATTTATTGGCTTTCGAACAAATCCTTAGGTCACTTCTAACGGATGGTCCATTAAAAAATGTGGAATTCAACTACACCTCGGAAGATGTGATTGATTTTACACTTTACCAAGGTTCTTCTAAAATTAAAGGAACCTATAGCACCTCATTACTCCAAGCAGGAACCCGATTAGCGCATGCGAGCGAACTCAAAGAAGATTTATTACATAGACTTTTAGTTAAAAATCATGAATTAGAATACACGAAGTTTATTCTGACCGACGATAATGACATCCTCTTGCAACTCATTCC